>QMOC01000068.1 GCA_003648085.1 Chloroflexota bacterium | reverse complement strand
TTGGGGATGGGCAGGATTGACGGATTGGGGATGGGCAGGATTGACGGATTGGGGATGGGCAGGATTGACGGATTGGGAAAGAACGGGATCGGCGAATTGAATGTGGGCGGGATCTGCGGATGGGGGGCGCGTGACCGGACAGGCGGCGGCACATGCGCCGCAATTGTCGCAGCGGTCGGGATCCACGTAGCGCGGTCCACGGCGGAGGCGAGCGACGAAGTGGCCCGTCTCTCCTTCCAGCGCGGCCAAGGTCGTGCGCGGCAAAACGGCGATGCGGGGATGGAGTTCGCTGGAAATGGTCGGGCAGTAGGAAGGCTGACGGGGGAGCGCCAGGCAGAGGCCGCAGGAATCGGTGGTGAAGGTGTGGTCGAGCAGGAGGAAGGCTCCGCCGATGTGAGGGGCACTGTCCACCAGGTAGACCTGCGCGCCCCATTCGGCCAGATAGTGGGCGGCGGTCATCCCCGCCAATCCTGCTCCGACGATGAGAACTCGGGATTTAGTCATTGGGATTTGGCAACACCGCTTCCATCATCGCCAGCACCTGTCCTGGGGCCAGGTTGCGCACGGTGGTCGCCTTATTGCGGCAGACGACGGCGCAGTGGCCGCAACCCTGACAGAGCGCTGCGTTGACCACGGCCAGTTTCTTCCAGGGGTGGAGCGACCGGGCCTCGTAGGGGCAGGCCGGCACACACAGCCCACAGCCCACACAGCGTCGCTCGTTCACGACGGCAATGGTCGGCTCGGCTCGCATCTCGCGCCGGGCGAAGAGTTGGAGCACCTTGGCCGCCGCGCCCGAGGCCTGCGCCACCGTCTCCGGGATGTCCTTGGGATACTGGGCCGCGCCGGCCAGGTAGATGCCCGCCGTGAGGCTCTCGACCGGGCGCAGTTTGGGGTGGGCCTCGGCAAAGAAGCCGTTCTCGTCGGTGGCGACGCGCAGGAGGCGGGCCAACTCGTCGCTCCCGGCGCTGGGCACGGCCGCCATCGCCAGCACCACCAGGTCGGCCTCCACGCGCACCGCCTCGCCGCTCAGCGTGTCGGCTCCCCACACCTCCAGCCGTCCGTCCCGCTGGATGATGCGGGACACTTTCCCACGCAGGTAGACGACGCCGAACTCCTCCATCGCCCGCTGGACGAACTCATCGTACCCCCGGCCCTGGGAGCGGATGTCAATGTAAAAAACGTATGCCTCACCCTCTGGGACGGCACGGCGATAGGCGGTGGCCTGCTTGGCGACGTACATGCAGCAGATTTTGGAGCAGTAGGGCCGATGAAGGTTGGGGTCACGGGAGCCGGCGCACTGCACCCAGACGATCTCGCGGGGCACGCGGCCATCCGAGGGGCGGCGGATCTCCCCCGCTTTCAACATGGCCTCGAACTGGAGGCTATCCACCACATCGGGGTATTGCCCGCCGCCGTACTCGGGCAGGTTGGCCTTTGCGTAGAGGTCGAAACCGGTGGCGAGCACCACTGCGCCCACCTCCACATGGTGGGTTTCAGGTTTCGGGGTTTCAGGTTTCAGGTTGGAGGAACCTGCAACCTCTGCGGTGAAGTTTCCCACGTATCCCCCGAACTCTACCACCTCCGCGTTCGTCAGCACCTGGATGAGCGGGTGGTGGGTGACGGCCTCGATGCGCTCCCCCAGCAAGTTCTCACTATCGTCGAAGTTGAGGTAGAGGTGTGAGAGTTGCGCCATCCGCCCGCCCAAGTGGTCCGATCGCTCGACGAGCACCACCGGGTAGCCAGCGTCGGCGATGTCGAGTGCGGCGGTCAGCCCGGCGATGCCACCGCCCACGACCAGCGCCCGCTTGACAATGGGTAGCGTGAGCGGAATCAGCGGCTCGTCGTAACGCACCTTCTCGACGACGGTGCGCACAATCTCGATGGCCTTGCGGGTGGCCTCCTCCGGCACATCCGCGTGGGGCCAGGAGACCTGCTCGCGGATGTTGGCGATTTCCAGGCGGTAAGGGTTAAGCCCGGCGGTGGAGGCGGCCCTGCGGAAGGTGGCTTCGTGCATCGCGGGGGAGCAGGCGGCGACGACCACCCCGTCCAGGTCGTGTTCCGCAATGGCTTGCTGGATGAGCGCCTGACCGGGGTCGGAGCACATGTACTTGTAGTCGGCGGCGAAAGCGACGCCGGGGTAGTCGCGCAACGTCTCGGCCACCCGCTGTACGTCTACTGTGCTGGCGATATTGAGCCCACAGTGGCAGACGAAGACGCCAATGCGGGACATCACTGCTCACCTCCCCTTCCCCCCCTGCGAGGGGGGAGGGATTTCTGCCAGCGGGAGAAGAGTTTGAGCACCTGAGCCGCCGCACCGCTGGCGTGGGCGACCGTCTCCGGGATGTCCATCGGCCCGCTGCCGGTGCCCGCCAGGAAGATGCCCGGCCTGACCGTCTCCACCGGATGCACGTTCAAGTCGAGGGGGAGCAGCCAGCCGTGTTCGTCTACCGGCAATCCCAGCATCTCGGCCAGGCGCCGCGTCTCGGGGCGGGGCAGGAGCGCCGGGGCCAGCACCACCAAATCGGCGGCGATCTGCACCTGCTGACCGCTGAGCGTGTCGGCTCCCCAGACCATCACCTTGCCGTCCTGGCGAAAGACGCGGGAGACCTTGCCCCGCAGGTAAATCACACGTTCGTCCTCCATCGCCCGCTGGGTGAACTCGTCGTACCGCTTGCCGGCGGCGCGGATGTCAATGTAGAAGACATATGCCTGCCCGCCGTGAACCCGATGGCGGTAGAGGATGGCCTGCTTGGCCGTGTACATGCAGCAGACTTTCGAGCAGTAGGGGAGATGCTTTTCGGGGTCACGGGAGCCGGCGCATTGGACGAAGACAATCTCACGGGGGACCTTCCCATCGGAGGGGCGCCTGACCTTGCCGGCCGTCGGGCCGGAGGCGGAGAGCAACCGCTCGAAGGTCAGCGCGTCAATCACGTCAGGCACCCTACCGCCGCCATACTCGGGCATGTGCTCCAGCCCATAGAGGCCGTATCCGGTCGCCAGAACAATCGCCCCCACGTCTAACTCGATCCGCTCAGGCCGGTCGTCGTGGTGGATGGCGCCGCGTTCGCAGACGGCGACACATTGCATGCACTCGGAGCAGACGGCACAGTCCAGGCATCGCCGGGCCTCCGTCACCGCCTGCTCCGCTGTGAATCCCCGCTCCACCTCGTCGAAACCGGAGATCCGCTCCGCCGGGGCCAGTTCCGGCATGCGCTCGCGCTTCGCCGGGCGAACCTCGAAGGCTGGCTCCACGACGATCTCCTCCGGTCGAGGCCAGGTCAGCCTCCTTCCTTCCCGCAGATCCACGCCACGCAGGTAGCGGTGTATGGACTCCGCGGCCTGCAACCCTGCACCCACCGCCTCCACCACCGATGCCGGGCCGGTCACTGCATCTCCACCGGCGAACACCCCCTCCAGGGAAGTCTGGAGCGTCACCGCATCCACCACAAGCGTACCCCTGCGGTCAATCTCTACCCCCTCCAGCCCCTCCAATTCGACGCTCTGCCCCACGGCAACGATCACCGTATCCACATCCAGCCTGAACTCCGACCCCGCAATAGGTATGGGCCGCCGACGCCCGCTGGCGTCGGGCTCCCCCAATTCCATGCGGATGCACTCGATAGCGGCCACATGCCCACTCTCTTCCAGCATCCGCAGGGGAGCGGCCAGGAACTCCAGTTGGACCCCCTCGGCCTCGGCCGCCTCCACCTCGCTGGTGATGGCAGGCATCTCGGCACGGGAGCGGCGATAGATGAGCCACACCTGAGCGCCGAGTCGGAGAGCACAGCGTGCTGCGTCCACGGCCGCATTGCCGCCGCCGATCACCGCCACCCGCTCCCCGATCCGCACCTTCTGGCCCAGATTCAGCCGACGCAGGAAGGGAGCAGCGTGGAGCACGCCCGGCAAGTCCTCCCCTGGGACGTTCAAACGGCGGCTTCCGTGCGCTCCCACTGCCAGGAAGACCGCGTCGTACTCCCTCCGCAGGTCCTCCAGGCCCGGCCCACCGTCTCTGCCCACCGGGGTGTTCAACTGCAACTCCACCCCCAGCGCACAGATGTACTCCACCTCGTGATTCAGTACCTCCCGTGGGAGCCGATACGCGGGGATGCCCACGGCCAGCATACCTCCGGCCACGGGCAGAGCATCGAACACGGTGACACGGTACCCTCGACGGACCAGTTCGTAGGCTGCGGTCAGTCCGGCCGGCCCGGCCCCGACGACGGCAACCCTCTCCTCCCATTGCACCGGGGCCGGCTCTGGGTGATCCTCAGAAGAGGCTGCGTCGTAGGCGAATCGCTTGAGGGCGCAGATAGCCACAGGCTCATCCCACTCCCCGCGCTTGCATATGCGCTCACAAGGGCGGTTGCACACCCGGCCCAGCGTCCCGACAAAGGGCACTCCTGCCTCTCGCACTCGCTCCAGCGCCTCCCGGAACTTGCCCTGGGCGATGAGAGCGATGTACCCCTGGACCGGGATATGGGCCGGGCAGGCGCTTTTGCACGGGGACGCTCGCTTTTCGATGACGAAGGCAGCGGGGACGGCCTGGGGGAAGCGCCGATAGATCGCCTTGTGAGTGTCCAGCGCCAGATTGAAAGCATTCGGGATCTCCACCGGGCAGACCTTGGCACACTCACCACAGCCCGTACAACTCTCCACGTCCACATAGCGTGGCTTCTTCTCCAGCGTCACGTGGAAAGCCCCGATTTCCCCCTCGATCGCGACCACTTCCGTGTAGGTCATCAGGGTGATGTGGGGATGATGAGACACGTCAACCGTCCTGGGGGTCAGGATGCAGGCAGCGCAATCCAACGTGGGGAAGGTATCCGAGAGTTGGGCCATGCGGCCGCCGATGGAGGGGAGCCGCTCGACCAAGGCGACGTCATAACCCGCATTGGCGATGTCGAGGGCAGCCTGCATACCGGCGATGCCGGCGCCGATGATGAGTGCGCGGGAGATGGGTGATGGGTCAACCACGCACTAAAGTATACTGCGTTTTGGGATAATTGGCAACGGCGTTCATCCTGCCGCTTAGTTCGATGACCTGCCGGAAGAGGGAGGATGAGTGGTAGGCTATCGAGGTCGTCCCTATCAAAACGCAGGCTTGACAACTTTGCCCACTTTCCGGTATCATAAGCCCACGATGGAACGGGACAGACTATCGCTGGTGGATCTTGCACCTTACACCGGCCGCTGGGTGGCGCTGGTACATGGGCGGGTGGCCGGCGTGGGATGGACGGCCGAGGAGGCCCGCCGGGCCGCCAAGCGCAGTCGGCCCAAGGAGGAACCAGAGGTGGTCTTCGTGCCGCCTGTGGAGGTACCTGATGGCAAAAATTCACTTGACCGAGTGGCTGCGAACAACCAGAGGCTCAGATCGTCACGTTGCGGCCGGCACTGCTAAGAGGGACTACATGATGCGGAACGGCCCTGCTGCTCTTACGAGCACAGGGCCGTTGTGTTTGCAGGCCAACGACGAACGACACTACGAGCGCTCACGTGCTGCGGCTATGAGAGTCCCTACGCCAATCGCCAGGATCGGGATGATCCACGGCCACAGCGACATCAGCGCGTTCACCGGCTCTGTATAGCCACCAACGGGGTGGGCGATAATCACCGTGGCACCGGCACTGTCGCTTACCGTGATGGGGCCGGCTCCCTTGGTCTTGGCCATGACAGTCGCGTAGTTGGTCGTGTCCTCGTAGAGTCTCATCGAACAGGTGTAGTTCCATGTCTCACCCGCGTCCAGTTCACCGTCGCCATCGGCATCACCGCCGGTGAAAGTCGGCGGGTGGCATTTATCGTCACTCAAGTTCACGTTCAACAGCGGTTCCTCACCGGTGTTGAATACCTGATAGGTATAGGTAACAGTCCCCCCGGCCTCGATCATCGCCGGCTCGGCGATCTTGAGGAGATTTAGACCCGCGTGGGTCCAGTTGATCGCGCCGGGGGTGGGAGCGCCGCTGTGGATGCCACCGGTGTTCTCCCAGTCATCCGCGTCGTTCGCGTCGCTGCTATATCGGTCACGGCCCAGCGTGTCACCCGGCAGTGTGCTCGTCACATAGTCACCGTCCGCCCACTGCTCGGCTATCGCCGCCAGATTGTCGCCGTCGTCGTTGGTCAAGTTCCCGTCATCGTCCCATTGCACGAAGTCAACCACCGTGTCCTGCCGGAAGTCGGAGGAAGAGAACAGGTAGATGCGGCCCTCAGTGTCGTTCAGCGCCCCTACCGTGCCCCAACCGGCGTAGAGGTCCGTCTGTGTGTCGGTTCCGTCGGTCAGGTGGATGAGGATGTAACTATCCGGATGGAGCACGAGGCTGTCGCCGTTCAGTTGCGGGATGGTATAACTGAAGGTGACGGTGTCGTGGATCTCGCCGGTGGCGCTGAGCACCATTCCGGTGAGCACGATGTCAGTGCTCCCGCCGTTGTACAGTTCGATCCACTCCTCGCCGCTGGTGGGGTTGACCATCACCTCGTTGATGACCAGGTCCATCTCCTGCAACTCGTCGGTGGCGCCGACCACGACGTTGGCGACGTCCTGGGCCGTGTAACGACGGCCGGCCCAGGGCTCGCGGGTGTCGGTCCCAGTCGTGCTGGCGACGCTGCGTATCCAAGTACCGTTCGTCGCGGTAGGCGGCACTGTGGCGGTGATGGTGAAGCGGTAGGAGACACCTCGCGTCATCGGGACGCCGTGATACCAAGTACTCGTCCACGAGCCATCGGCGTTGTGCGTCTCGGTCACGACGGCGGTAGCGAGAAGTTGGTCGGGGGTGATGTAACTACCTGGCGTGTAGTGTATCTCAGGGGGAATCTCTATCGTGGTGACCGGGTTGTAGAGCGTCGTCCTCTCTGTCCGCACCTCGGCGGTGAACCCGACTATTCCACCGGGGGTGCGTTGATAATGGCTGGGCAGATAGACGACGGTCGGGTCGGGATAGGCGGGGGGAACGGCGTAGGCCATCCAGTTGTCGTTCCAGTTGGTGTTCATCACGCTGACGTATTTATCGGCCTCGACGATGATGTAGGGGCCCTCCGGGTCGGTGCGCCCGGTGTTGGGACGGTTGCCGTTGTGAATCGCCTCCCACTCTGTCGGGGTCAGGGCGATGTCGTGGTAGCCCCCGGCGCGGGGCACCGGCTCGGTGATGGTGAAATGATGCCAAATACGCCCAACCAAAATCTCATTGATGACCACGTCCGGTGTGCCGCTGCCATCTTCGCTATAGACATCGTTCTGCTCACCGGGAGTGCCCCAGTAAGCGCCCAGGTTGCTGGAACTATTGGGATGCCAGGTCGTGGCGTCGGCCCAATTGGTGCTATCGTCGGCCGGGTTAGTCGGGTCAATCCGGGCCAAGGCGGCGTAGATGCCGTGGCCACCCCAGGTTTCGCTGTAACTGAAAGTATCGTGGATTGTGCCGCCAGCATCCTGCAGCGTCAGTGTGTCCCCACCGTTTCCCAGTTTGAAATAAGGATACAATCCGCCGTACACAAAATCCGCCTCCTCTTCGGTCGCTTTTTCGTGATACTCCAGCAGATAGTAGTCACCGGGCGCGACGGTACCCGAAAGCACTACCGATCTGTCACTCCCGTTGGTCAGCGTCCAGCCGCTCAGGTCAACGGTCTCGGTGGTCGCGTTGTAGAGTTCGATCCACTCGCCGTAGGCGTCGGAATCGTAAGCGACAACGTCCGTCTCCTCGTTGGCAAAGATATACAAGTGAGTGAGCTGAACGTTGCCGATGCCGTCCTCCAGGTCTGGCTCGGTGCCCGGCGGCCCCAGATAGGCTTCAAAACGCTGCCCCCTGCTGCCGGTCTTCGCCGAGACGTAGGTGGCAATGTCCGAGGTGCCATAGTTGCCCGTCTCGAACCAATTGGTCTCAAAGACAGAGACGTCCGCCGTCGCCAGAACCTCGAAAAAGTAATAGCCGACACCATCATTGTCGTAACCCAGTTCGCTGCCGACGAGTTCCAGGTGGCCATGTGGCCCCAGGTGTTCGCTGTGTACGTCGTCCCACGTGGAACTGGCGGTATCCCATCCGCGCACGGACACATCGGCCCCATCGTCGTAGGTGACGATGCGTAACTCGCGCTCGTAGTCACAGTGTGGTTCGGGGCAGTTACCTCCATAAGGAATGCCGAAGTAGAAAGTGCGCCCGGTCAGGCGGCCGTTCTTCGCCGGGACATAGGCGCCGCCGTCCCGCCGCCCGGATAAGGAGTGTCCCAGGGGGCCATATTGGGGAGTGACTCTCTTGTTCGCCAGGAGATGGTAGGTGTGTCCCTCCGTCAGATTGATAATCTGATGTTCCCCGGCGTTCAATGTCGCCGTCAAGACGACGGCGCCGTTGGTATCGCTCACGACGCTGGTCTTGCCCGAGGTGATCGTGGGGGTGTGAGTGATGTCAATCAGTTGCACCTGCGTGTTGTCGGAGTAGGCGATGACGTCAACCTGAGGAGAATTTGCACATCCTGTTGCATTCTCAATAGCATAAAAGTAAAAGTCGGTGCCGGCCGTGGCATTGTTGGTTGCCGGTACAAAATCGTGCTGATAGCAGCTATTGGTAAATTGAAAGACAATGATCGGCTTGTCGCTCCTCACCCGGAAATAGTCTCCCCGCTGTTTCTGCGGCGGCGAGTTCCCCGGGTTCCCGTCCCCGTCATCGTTGACCTGCCCATCCTGAATGTAGACCATATAGCTTTCGCCTCTGTCCAGTTTTACGTCCATGCAAGTATCGTCGTCGTCACCGTCGGCGTCGTCGTCCACGATGTCCACTGTGGTGCCATCCTGCATGGCTGTTACCAGTAAAGCCGCGGCGTAGCCAGGGTAGGTACTGGGCGGCACGTAATAGCCACCGGTGGGCACGACGATGGTGACACGAGTAGTGGCGGTGAGGAAATCGGTCATTGAAGGGTAGTGAGTGGCGGTGACGACGGCGGTGAAAATACCGGCTTGCG
>QMOC01000067.1 GCA_003648085.1 Chloroflexota bacterium | reverse complement strand
TCAAAGCAGCCCGCACGGGCATGAAGTGCCCGTGCTACGAAGCAGCGCCCGACGAGTCGGGCTTACGCCGCAACACAGCAGGAAAACGGTCTTTGCGGCAAGTAAGGGGGATTGATCCCCCGCACGGGGTCCCGTACCGGGCAATGGCCGCGGCGATGAAGGCTTTGAAAAGAGGATGGGGCCGGGTGGGGCGGGACTTGAACTCAGGGTGGAACTGACTGCCCAGCATAAAGGGGTGATCGGCCAGTTCGGCAATCTCGACCAGCCGCCCGTCGGGTGAGAGACCGCCGAAGACGAGCCCTGCCTCTGCCAGCAGGTCGCGGTAGGCGTTGTTGACCTCGAAGCGGTGGCGGTGTCGCTCTTGAATCTCTGGAACGCCGTAGGCTGCAGCCGCCTTCGTCCCGGGCATCAGGCGGCAGGGGTACAGACCCAACCGCATCGTGCCGCCCATGTCTACGATCGTCCGCTGCTCGGGCAGCAGGTCAATCACAGGGTACTTGGTGTGAGGGTCGAACTCGGTGCTGTTGGGCTCCTCGCTGCCCAGGGCGTGACGGGCCAGTTCGACGATCATCACCTGCAAGCCCAGGCACAGCCCCAGGTAGGGGACTCTGTTCTCCCGCGCCCAACCTGCCGTGGCAATCTTGCCCTCGATGCCCCGCTCGCCAAAGCCGCCGGGCACGACCACGCCGGCCACCTTTTCCAGTTCATCCCAGCCCCGGCCGCGCTCCAGTTCCTCGGAACTGACGTAGTGCACGTCAACGTCCCACCCGTGCGCCAGGGCTGCGTGATACAGCGCCTCGCGCACGCTAATGTAAGCGTCGTGCAGTTCGACGTACTTGCCGACAATGGCAATGGGCAGTGAGGGCTTGGGGGCGCGGATACGGTCCACCAGTTCGCGCCACTCCCTCAGGTCCGGGGCCCCTGTCTTCAGCCGCAGTCGTTCGACGACGAAGTTGCCCAGCCCGGCATCCTCCAGAATCAGCGGCACCTCGTACAGCACCGGCGTGGTCACCAGCGGGACGACGGCCCGCCGATCCACATCGCAGAAAAGCGCGATTTTGTCACACAGCGCGTCGTCCACCGGGTGGTCGGCGCGGGCGATGATGACGTCGGGCTGGATGCCGATGGAGCGCAGTTCGCGCACGCTGTGCTGGGTGGGTTTAGTTTTCAACTCGCCGGTAGCGCCGACGTGGGGCAGGAAGGTGACGTGGATGTAGAGTGTGTTTTCTGGTCCCACGTCCCGGCGCATCTGCCGCAGAGCCTCCAGGAAAGGTAGTCCTTCGATGTCGCCGACCGTGCCGCCGACCTCGACGATCACCACTGCGGCTCCGCTCTGTTCGCCGACCAACGCGATGCGGCGCTTGATCTCGTTGGTGATGTGGGGGATGACCTGGATGGTGCCCCCCAGGAAGTCCCCCCGGCGCTCTCTGGCGATGACCTCTGCGTAGACCTGACCGGCGGTGACGTTGCTGTCCCGGGTCAGGTTCTCGTCAATGAAGCGCTCGTAGTGCCCCAGGTCCAGATCGGTCTCGGCTCCGTCGTCGGTGACGAAGACCTCGCCGTGTTGGTAAGGTGACATCGTCCCCGGGTCCACGTTGATGTAGGGGTCGAGTTTCTGGATGCAGACGCGCACGCCCCGCGCCTTCAACACCCGGCCGACTGAGGCGGCCGTCACACCTTTGCCTACGCTGCTGATCACCCCACCGGTGCAGAAAATGTACTTACGCATTCTCCCTTACCCGATGTTCAAGAGAAGTGGGGAGGGTCGCTTGGAGGCGACTCTCCCCACCCAACGGACGAAACCAATCTCTCAACTTCGGTCGAGCCCACGATGATGCCCTGGCTTATGTTATTCCTCCCCTACGGGCTTGGTCAGTCTCTACAAGTATTTGTTTACCACCTCATTGGCCGGTGCAACGGCTGGGCAGCGGATAAACGGATGAGATGACCGTCCTTATCATCATTGGCTCAGTGCGGCGATTTTGCCGCCGGACACTTTTCGAGGTGATTCTGGAGGTTGCAATGCCGGAAGGCTATCCGCTTATCCGTTTCTCATCCGCTGCCCCGGTAAATGGATACCTCTACAGGAAAGTGGCTAAATCCTCGGCTGTACGCCGCATATCCAGGAAGACGAGGCCCAGTTTGGCCTCTTTGCGCGCCAGCACTGTGAGCACCGCTTCCTCACCCACCGACATCAGGATAACGTAGCCTTCGTCGCCCTTAATGTAGACCTGATTCAGCACACCACGCCCCAACTCACTGGCGATACGTTCACCCAGGGAGAGCATGGCGGCCGACATGGCGGAGACTCGATCCTCCTCCACAGTCGCCGGGAGTGCTGAGGCTATAATCAATCCATCCACGCTGACGATGGCCGAAGCCTCGATATCAGGGGTGCCGGTCTGCAGATCTCGCAGCCGATTCACTATCAATTCCGTGCGTGACTTTGCCATCAGCGGCCCCTTTCTGCGCTGTTGCCTGTGGCTAAGTACAAACACACTATATCATAAGTCCAGTGTGGTGTCAAATGCAGTGGGGGGTGCCCGTGCGGGCCTCGCGCATCGCGTCTCACGTTCCACGTCCTTGGATACGCTCCCACGCCGCCCGAACCGCCGCCAGGTCTTCCGGTCGTTCGGGCAGTTCCCCGTAGTGCACGGCAACGTAGGCTTCGGTGATGCATGCTACTTCCTCACGGTTGCTGGGGAAGGCTCGCTCCAGGGTCGGCAGGTACTCGTAGGGGGTCTCGTAGGGGGCGCGGGGGTAGCCTTGCTCTGCGGCCAGCGCGCCCAGGTGGGCGTAGATACGGCGGATGGTCATGGCGGCGAAGAGGCGGCCTATGAGAGATTGGCTCAGCGTAGCGGCTGCCTCATCCAGCCGGCGGCGTCCGTGCCGCAGCAGATCGCGCAGGCGGCGGCGCAGATGTGCTCCCTCCCACACCGATTCTCGCTCCTCATCGCGTCGCCGTCCGGCCCGCACACGCAGCCGATAGAGTGAGAAAGCCACCGCCGCCAGCAACAGCAACACACCACCGATGGTACCGATCGCCCTCGCCAGGCCCAGTTGCTCGGGCGTGAAGGGCAATCGCCATGGTTTCCCGGATTGTGGGGCGAGAGGGGGCTCAAATTCAAAGCGCTCTAGTTCGACATCGCCAAAGAAAAAGTGAATGATGGCCAGCATTGCCAAAATCGCCAGGTGCACGACCCAGGCCAGGGCGTAGATCACGACAGCGAGAACGAGGCGCAGTACTTCCGACACCGGCCCGATAAAGCGACCGATATTCTCGCCGGTCAACAAGGCCGCCACGCCGGCCGCCAGCAGGAGGACGACCAGGCTGGCGGTCACCAGCGTCGCCAGCCAGCCGAGGCCAAAGGGCGACCGGCTGCCCCCGTGTTGCTGCCCTACTTCCTCCGCCCGCGCCAGCGCGATTCCCAGCAGGCTGACGAAGAAGAAGGTGAAGGCAAAGGGGTAGAGGGGCCAGGGGAGGATGAACCCGCCCGCTGTCGTGGTGATGGCGAGCATCACCAGCCCCAGGCGAAAGCGGAAGGAGACGCTCTCGCTGTCGAGTCGGCGTTGGGCCAGCACCAGACCCCGCCACCACAGGAATAGCACCAACAGGAAGATGAGCACATCGTGTGACAGGTCCCCCTGCCGCAGGTCGTTGAAGATACCGACTAACCAGGTGGGCTCCAGAAAGCGCGTTTGAGCATGAAGCAACTGGTGGACGGTCAGCAATCCGCTCGCCAGCATCCCCAGCCCCAGCAGGCCGGAACGAAGAGGGGGACGAAGAGGCAGCCGTAGACTTGCGCGGGCCAGATAGTGCACCGCCAGCACCGCGCCGAGGAAGGCGCCCGTGACTGGCAGTGGCCGGACCGGGATGATGAATGAAAGCCCCGCAGCAAAGAGAGGTGTGATGATGCAGATATCCATCGTCCCCAGGGCGAGGAACACCAACTCGCGGCGGACGCAGGCACGGAACCTATCCACCTCGCGCCTCCCGTGGGGTCAATCCGGCGGCCTCCAGTGCTGCCGTCGCGTCGTAGGGCCCCTCGCTGAAGTGTTGAAAGGCCGGCGTGGACGAAGGCAGGTGATAAGTGGCGACCCCGTCCAGTTGTGGCGGCGGCTCATCGGCCAGCGAGACCAACGCCATCCGCCGCCCGGCGCGCCGGAGGCGCAGGATCGCCGCTGCCAACTCGTCGGTCACGATCGCCGTCACCACGACCAGCGTGGCCCCCCAGGGCAACCGGGGGCTCTCCCGGCGCAGCAGTTCTTGAATGGACAGGGTGGCGAAACTGGTCACGGCGGCCAGCGCCTCCAGAATGGCGGCCAGTTGGCCCGGCGAGCGACCCGGTGGCACACGGATGGGCTGGTCCGAGAGGGGCATACAGCCGTTGGCGACCAGCCCCACCTTGTACTTCTGCCCCACCGCCCAGGTAGCGATGGAGCCCGCCACGCTGATAGTGCGCTCCAGCAATTCTGGAATGACGCCCTGCCAATGGTGCTCAAAGGTGCAGACGTTCAGCAGGATGACCAGGCTGAGCGTCGTGGTCGGCTCGCAGACGCGCACCTGTAACTCGCCCCGGTGCGCCGTGGCCTTCCAGTGGATGCGGCGCAGGCCGTCTTCAGGGCGGTAGTCGCGGATGCCGATGGTGCGCAGAGGATCCTCCAGCAGACGCCGATGGGCCTTCCGCTCACCGAACAGTTCCTTGGACGGCAGCCCCAGGTCCGCAAGCGGCCAGATGCGCGGATAGACGACCAGCCGGTCGTGGTTCTTGCGACTCTCGTGGGACTCGAAGAGGGTGAAGATGTCGCCCGACTTGAGGTGCACCGGCCCCAGCGTGTAGATACCCCGCGCGGTGCATTCAAGTTCGTAGCGCCGGCTGACCCGCTCGTACCAGCGCAGGGAGAGCACGTTATCGAGCGTGCCGATCTGAGGGATATGGGTGGGCATCAGCGCGCCCTGCACCAGCGGCAGCGCTATCGGCATCTCGTCGCTGACCTCCAGCCAGGTCAAGGGCAGGAGTTTGCGGTTGGTGATGCGCACCGTCATCTCGAGCGTCTCGCCGGGGAAGGCACGCTGCTTGTCGAAGCAGCGCTCGTACTCGACGCGGCGCAGCGACAGGCGCTTCCACCACCAGGCGATGGGGATGACGGTCAACAGGCAGGCGGCCAATGCGAGGAGACCGCGCTGGTGGACGATCAGCCCGATGGCAACGAGCAACGCTGCCATCTCGAACCAGGCGGGGCTGAATTGGGTCCGGCGCTCGTCTACTCGTTCCTGCGTCTTTTTCCCCAGAGTGACGGCCCAGATCTCCTCGGGCCGCCGGTATGTCAGGGGACGCCCGGCAGGTCGTTTCTGTCTCCTATTCCCGGGCGCTTCCAGGTGATCTTGTTCCACGATCACAATCTCTCCACCGGCACGGGCACTGTCTCGATGACGTCCATCAGCACATCGGCGAGGCGGCGGCCCCGCAGCCGGGTCGCGGGATTGATGAGAATGCGGTGGGTGAGGACGTAGGGGGCGAGGAGTTTAACGTCGTCGGGCAAGACGTACTCACGCCCACGGATGGCGGCCAGCGCCTGAGCGCATTTGTACAACGAGAGCGTCCCACGCGGGCTGACGCCCAACTGGATGTCCGTGTGGCTCCGCGTGGCACGGACAATGTCTACGACGTAGCCGCGCACCGATTCCTCGACCCGCACCTCCCGCACCTGCCGCTGCATCTCGATCAACTCGTCGGGCGTGGTGACCGCCGACAGTTCCTCCAGCGGGTCCTCCCGCTGGAAGCGGAGCAGGATGGCGTGCTCCTCCTCCTCCGTCGGGTAGCCAATGGGGAGTTTGATCAGGAAGCGGTCAACCTGTGCCTCCGGCAGGGGGAAGGTGCCCTCCAGTTCGATGGGGTTCTGAGTGGCCATCACCAGGAAGGGGCGGGGGAGGGGGTAGGTCTCGCCATCTACCGTGATTTGCCGCTCCTGCATCGCCTCTAGGAGTGCTGACTGGGTGCGCGGTGTGGCGCGGTTGATCTCGTCGGCCAGCACGACCTGCGACATCACCGGCCCGGGGCGGAACTCAAACTCCTGCGTCTTCTGGTTGAAGTAGTTGATGCCCGTGACGTCGGAGGGCAAGAGGTCCGGGGTGAATTGGATGCGGCGGAAGGTGCAGCCCAGACTGGCGGCGATGGACTTGGCCAGCGTGGTCTTGCCGATGCCGGGCACGTCCTCAATGAGGATGTGCCCCTCGCAGAGGATGGCGACCAGCGCCAGGTCAATCACCTCGTCCTTGCCGACGATGACCTGCTGGACGTTCTCACGCACACGGGCGGCGACTTCGGCGATCATTTGGGCCTCCTACAATGGATTTGGCTGCACGTCGTTGTTGCAAATTGAATACTCTCCAGTGGGGGGATAGGTTCAGTATAGCACAAAAGGAAAATAAGGCAGCAGGCATTGCCAGTTGTGCAAGGACTGCCGTTGGGTTATAATCAGGACAGGTGACCGTTCATCGCAACGCCAATTACCGATTGAGAGGTTGTGGTCAGCAGTGCATAAAATCGGGCCATCACTTTTATCGGCTGGGACAGATGATTGAGAAAGATTTCGACATACCTTTCGTGGCCCGACTGGCTCAACGAGAGAAACAGATCCAGCAACATTATCGCCCTGTTATCGGTGTACACAAGTGGTTCGCGCGCCGGCCAGGCACGCTTTTTCGTGCCTTGCTGCTGGCCGAGTTCGCCAATGAGCAGCCGCTGGCAGATCGCTTTTTCAGCGGCCACGATCTGGGCCCTCTCATCGTCGGCGATCCCTTTATGGGCGGTGGTACGCCTCTGCTGGAAGCCAATCGGCTGGGCTGTCACGTCGTCGGCGTTGATGTCAACCCAATGGCGTATTGGATTGTGCGTCAGGAGATCGCGGACCTGGATCGTCAGGCGTTTCGAGCCGCTGCTCAGCAAGTGATAAATACCGTCGAGGCGGAGGTTGGAACGCTCTATCAGACCACCTGCGTATACTGCGGCAATCCCCATGCCTCGGTCAAGTACTTCCTGTGGGTCAAGCAACAATCGTGTGCCAACTGCGGCAAGCCAGTGGATCTCTTCCCCAGTTACGTGGTGGCCAAGAACCAACGTCACCCCAATTACGTGCTATTGTGCCCGCTTTGCGGTACTCTCAACGAGGTGGAAAGGCTGGATAAGTCGCCTGGATCTATGCGCTGTACTGCCTGCCAGGGCCACCTGATCGTTAAAGGACCAGCCCGCCGCAACCGTTGCGTCTGCCCGCACTGTGGTCACTTGAATCGATATCCTCAAGGGCAACAAGGACCACCGGTCCATCGTCTCTTCGCTTTGGAGTACTATTGCCCGACCTGCAAGCCGACTCACCAGGGACGCTTCTTCAAAACCCCCGACGAGGTGGATCTCGCCCGCGTGGTCGAGGCAGCAAGCCGTCTGCAAGCATCATCCCAGAAGTTCATCCCTGACGACGCTATCCCGCCAGGCGACGAGACGACGCGCCTGCATCGTTGGGGCTATCGTACTTATAGACAACTTTTTAACCCCCGGCAACTGCTGGGCCTCAATACCCTGGCAACGGCCATCGCTGCGATCCAGGATGAAACCATTCGTCACGCCCTACTAACTGTCTTTTCCGACACACTGCGGTATCAGAATATGCTGTGCCGTTACGATTCGTATGCCCTCAAGATCGTTGACATCTTCTCTGTTCATGGCTTTCCCGTCAGCCTTATCCAATGCGAAAACTCGTTGCTGGGCATCCCCAAGATAGGCAGCGGGGGTTTCCGTCATTTTGTGGAAAAGTATGATAAGGCTAAGGCCTACTGTGAGAAACCCTTTGAGATCTATCCTGGAAAGCCTAAGCAGACAGTTTTCATCCCAGAAGAACGCATTGGTGCCCACTTGGTATCCGACTTTCCCCGGCCCCAAGACCCCAAGTCTGCCTATCTCCAGGCGGCTTCGGCAGATACGTTGGTACTGCCTCCGGCTTCCCTGGATGCTGTCTTGACCGATCCCCCTTACTTCGCCAATGTTCAGTACGCTGAATTGATGGATTTCTGCTACGTTTGGCTCAGGAACCATCTTACCGACGATGTCCCGGCTTTTCGGCTTGCCTCCACGCGAACTGAAGATGAATTGACCGTCAACCTGACCGAAGGGCGAGACATCACTCACTTCACCGAAGGATTGAGCCGGGTGTTTGTGACCTTTACACATGCCCTCAAGCCGGGAGGACCGTTCGCTTTCACCTATCATCACAATGACATTGAGGCTTACCTTCCCATCGCTGTCGCTCTGCTCGACGCCGCGTTGGTTTGCACGTCTACATTGCCCTGCCCAGCCGAAATGGGCGCTTCTATCCATATCAACGGCACCAGGTCCTCGGTGATGGACACCATCTTCGTCTGCCGGACGACCGGTACTGTTCGAGCCAGTCAGTTCGACACGACCCGGGAGGCCCTGGAACGGATGCTACGAGCCGACCTGAATAAACTGCAGATGGCCGGACTGACGCCGACGGTGGGCGATGCCCGCTGCTTGTTGTTCGGGCATCTCGTCCGCCTGACGGTGTGGTCATTGCGTTCTACCTGGCGCAACGATGCACCTGTCGCAGATAAACTGGAGCGAGTCCGAAAGGCATTGCAGCAGATCTATCCTCTGGATCTGCTCCACCGGTTGGCGACGCAGACGTTATCCTCGCTATCAGATATAGACCCGCTGGCTTCTATGCGTGTGAAGGAGGCACAGACCACTTATGACACTGACGACGAAATATCCTTTTGAAGTCCCCTACGCGGATATTGAGGCGGATGTAGATACCTTCATCAGCACCATCTTTAGCACGCTGCAATCGTCCTTCCTGCTCCTGCCGAAAGGGCCAGGTTTTGTCACCTACCCAGAGTTTCAGCGATGGTCTCCACTGCCTGCCAGTTGCTTAATGAAGGGGTAGAGGAAACGCCACCAGATATGATCCACCGGTTGGACAAGGCCGATACTCGCTCCGGCCTTGCCAGCCTCAGACACTTGGCTACCGAAGGAACTCCTTACGCGATGCTTCTATACGAGCGTTTTTTGGGGCGTCCGTTCGCCGGACACCGCGATTCCGTCTCGGGACTGATAGGTGAG
>QMOC01000066.1 GCA_003648085.1 Chloroflexota bacterium | reverse complement strand
TACCACGGCAATTCCCAGAGAGTCATCATCGTTCGATCCCCCGCCGCGCCCCATCGGAACTGATCGAACGTGCCGACCTAGTGACGGAGATGCGAGAGGTGAAGCACTACTACCAGCAGGGGGTCCTGGCGCGGCGGCCGGTGAGGATCACCTCCACGTGCTCCGGTCGCTGGTCCAGAAACGCCAGTACCTCCTCCACCGTCAGCAGCCCGAACCAGATCGCCACATTCACCTCGTCCAGCACGACGATGTCGTAGCGGCCCGAAAGCATTGCCTCCCGCGCCCGCTCCAGCCCCCGCCGGGCCTGGGCCACGTGCTCGGGGGTGACCTCCTCGCGGCGGATACAGCGCACGTCGCCGTACTGCTCGATGGTGATGTAGGGGTGATCGCGCAGCGCCTCCAATTCCCCGTACCGCTGGCCCTTCATAAACTGGCCGATGTAGGTGCGCATCTCGTGCCCAGAGGCCCGTAACGCCAGGCCCAGGGCGGCTGTCGTCTTACCTTTGCCATCCCCCGTGTAGACCTGCACGTAACCCTTTGAAAGTCGGTGATCGCTTACTCTGCCCATTTTACTCCCCCGGCGTCCACACCCATCCATTTTCCCCAGCCGCGCACAGCCCCGCCAGTGGGCACGTGGCACACTTGTCGCTGCACGTCTCACCCATTGGCTTCAGATAACCCATCCGCGCCAGAGCATCCAGCATCGCCCTGACCAACTCAGGGGTCGTCTCCAACTCGCGGGCCAGGTCGGCCACCCGGTGGGTGCCCCCTGCTTTCAGCAACTCCAATAATTCCTTCAACACGGCCACCTACCTCCTGCTCCCTTGCGCTCTTGCCTCCTCCCGTCGCACCATCCAGCGGGCCAGCAGACTGGCGATCAGGCCGGTGATGGGCACTGCCAGGACCAGTCCCACGCTCCCCACCAGTGTACGTACGATCTCCTCGGCGATGGGCTCGCGGTTGATCCGCCGCCACAGTGGTTCCTGGTAGATGGTGAAGACCAACATCAGCGGCATCGAGGCTCCCACATAAGCCAGGAGCAGCGTATTGACCATTGCCGCGATGTGGTCCCGGCCGATGTTGAGGCTATGGCGGAAGAGAGCCAGCCAGCCCAGGTCGCGGTTGGCGTTGACCAGTTCGAAGACTGCCGAGGCCTGACCCACGCAGATGTCGTCCAGCACACCCAGTGAGCCGATGATGATCCCACCCAGCACCAACCCCCGCAGGTTGATGTCTGGCCCCAGTTCCATCACCAGGTAGGCGCTCTCCTCCATGCTCAGGCCGGTCAGACGGGTCCACCCCACGAACAACCAGGCCAGCATCCCTGTCAGCACCAGGCTCAGTGACATCCCGGCCATCGCTGCATGGGCCTTGGGGTTCCAGCCGTAAATCAAGTAGGTGGAGACGGCCAGCAACAAGATGGAGCCGGCAATACTCACACCCACCGGGTCCCGCCCGGCCATAATCTGGGGCAGGATGAAAGCGAAGATCACCGCCAGGCTGAACAGCGTGCCTCCCAGCGACCGCAGTCCCTTACTCCGCCCCACCAACACCACCAATCCCATAAACAGTGCCACGATCCAGAACAGCGGACCGGTGCGCACGAAATCCGAGATATAGAGGTGGTCACCATCCGGCCCCACGGTGCGCTCCAGGTAAACCCGGTCACCGGGGTGGAATAGCCGCTCCTGGCTGATGATGTTGACCGTCCCCTCCTCGACCACGACTTCTTGCCCGGCCAGCGAGCCGCCCTCGACGCGAAGGAGCAATCGCTGGTAGGGTTGTGTGCTGCCCTCGCCCAGGTCAACGGTGCCTTCCTCCAGCACCTCGATCACGCGCGCGGCCATCGTCTCCGTTTCGCCCTGCGCGAGGGGTTGTTCAGATGAGGGGACCGGCTGCCCCAGCCGTGGTCCTATGATAGCCACCGCTATCGCCAGCACAACCAGCATGCCCAGACAGATGACAAGGAAGCGATCCAATTGCGACATTATAACCCCACCAGATGAGCCAGCCAGAAGAGCCCAACCCCTGCCACCCACGACACGAGCAGCAGAAACCCTAAACTGAACAGCGTCCACCGCCACGAGCCGGTCTCCTGGCGGATGACGGCAACCGTCGCCACGCAAGGGATAAAGAGCATCTGCACCACGAGAAAGGCCAGCGCGGTTGGGGCGGAGAAGGTAGCCGCCAACGTCTCCGCCAGTCCGGCCTCCTGGTCCGCGCCAAAAAGTACGCCCAGCGTGGCGATGGAGTTCTCTTTGGCGATGAAACTGGTCAGAAGCGCCACCATGAGCCGCCAATCGAAGCCCATCAGCCGGCCCACCGGCTCCATCAGCCGGCCTATCCGGGCCAGGAAACTGGTCTCGATCTCCCCACCGGGCAGCATCGAGAGGGCCCATACCATTACTGAGACTAGGAGTATCAACGTCCCCGCCTTCTTGAGGAAAGCCAGGCTACGCTGCCACACCAGCATGCCGATGGTGCGCCAGTTGGGGAGGTGATAAAGAGGCAGTTCCATGATGAACGCCGCCCGTTGTCCCCGGAATACAGTTTTGTTAATGAGCACGCCGGAAAGGGCCAGCACCACGAGCGCCAGGAGGATCAATCCCCAGGAGACCAGCGTGGCGGCAGAGCCAAAGAAAGCCGGCGCCAGGAAGGCTACCACCGCCATACGGGCCGTACAGGGGATTAGCGGGGCTAACATGATGGTCAGCAGCCGGGCACGCCGCGATTCGATCACACGAGTGCCCAGCACTGCCGGCACGTTACAGCCAAAGCCCAGGAACAGCGGCAAGAATGACTTTCCATGCAGTCCCATCAAGTGCATAAAGCCATCCATCACGTAGGCTGCCCGCGCCATGTACCCCATGTCCTCCAGTGTGCCCATCACAGCAAAGAAAATGACCAGGATGGGCAGGAAAGTGAGCACCGCTCCCACGCCGCCGATGATACCGTCTACGATCAGAGCGGAGAGCCAAGGAGCTCCCCCTGCCAGCCGTATGCGAGCCAATTCCGCCAGATTACCCACCACGTAGGTATCGAGCAGTTCCTGCAAAGGTGCACCGATGGTGTAGGTCAGCCAGAAGGTCAGACCCAAGATGCTGGCCAAGAGTATCAATCCCCAGAGGGGGTGGGTGGCCCAACGGTCCAGTCGCTCGGTCAGGCCAATCTGTCCGACTTTGGGACGGGTCACGGCGGCACGGATCATTCGTCCAATCCACTCGTACCGTCCGCTGGCCACGGCTACCATAGCGTCGTCATGTTGGCGGAGGATGTCGTACACCGACTGCCACCGTTCCTCAGGCAGATGCTCTTGCATCAATTGCGTGATCTCTCTATCTCCCTCCAGTAATTTGAGTGCTACCCAATCCTGCGGATAGGGCTCTGGCACGTATCCCTCTATCAGCGTTTCAATCTGGGCCAGCACATCCTGGTGGTCAGCACGAACCTCGGGGCGCTTGGGTGCGTAATCATCCATATCGTGTGCCACCTCGTCAATCGCTGCGAGCAACTCGTGAACGCCGACATTTTTGGTGGCCACCATCGGCACGACCCTGACCCCCAGCGCCGCTTCCAGTACTTCTGGCTCGATGCGGAATCCCTCCTGCTGGGCCACGTCCATCATGTTCAGGGCCAGGATGACAGGAGCGGGCAGCGGCAGCAACTCCGCTACCAGGTACAGGTTGCGCTCCAGCGTTGCCGCGTCCGCCACTACGATCACCACATCGGGTCGCTCCTTGATGATGAAATCGCGGGCAATGACCTCCTCGACGGAATTAGCGGTCAGGCTATAGGTGCCGGGCAAATCTACCAGCCGATAGATGCGGCCATTATAGGTGAAAGTGCCCTCCTTCCGCTCGACCGTCTTGCCGGGCCAGTTGCCCACGTGCTGATTGAGGCCGGTGAGCAGGTTGAAGAGGGTGGACTTGCCCACGTTGGGTTGCCCGGCCAGAGCCACCGTATGGATTTTCTCAGTCACTGTCCATCCTCCGCACGTGAATTTTACTTGCTTCGCCTCGCCCCAGCGCGACCCGGGTGTCGCGCACGAGGACGATCAGCGGGCCATGGCCGAAATTCTGCACCATAGTCACCCTAACCCCCGGCGTGAAGCCCAGCGCCGCCATCCGGCTCAGTAGCCTCCGGCCGCCGGCCAATGCGACCACGGTCCCCTGCTCACCGGGGTGTAGAGCGCTCAGGGATACCACCCCACGCTTTGCCTCGGGCAACAGGGCCGCCTGACGCATTTCTGTTTCATTCCTCATTGCTGCCTTGTCCTCCTGCTTTTTTAGCCTGACATTGGGCGCAGTAACCGCTCAGATGCAAATGGGCACCGATCACGCGCACCCCCTCCCGTTCGCTTAACTCCTGCTTGACCTGGGCTATCAGAGGAGTGTCGAACTCGATCACCTTGCCGCAGCCCAGACAGGTGAAGTGATAATGCGGTCCATCTCGCACTGCCTCATAATGGCTGTGGTCCTCCCCCAGATGGTGTTCCTCCACCAGCCCCATCTCCTTAAGCACAGCCAACGTGCGGTAGACTGTCGCCAGGCTAATATCGGGATCGTGGATCTTAGCCTGATCGTGAAGCGCCTCGGCATCCAGGTGTTCATCGCTCTCCTCCAATACTTCCAGAATCAGGCGGCGCTGGGGTGTCAATCGCCGGCCTGCTGCTCGAAAGACGTCTCGCAGACGATCGTTCGACTCGCTCATTTTCCCCCCGTCTTCTTATTGAGAATGATTTGCATTAGCAATTGTAAGTACTTGGCGACATTTGTCAAGTTGGTACCGCTGGCTCATGTATTACCTGCTTTGGTAATTGTCCTTCTCCAAGAGTGACGCATATCACGAGGCCGTGCTACAGTTGTACCTTCATTGTTACACCCCTGTTTGGTATCCTCTCATCAGTTAATATGTAACCACTACCAGTAGTTTAGGTGATGTGCGTCGCGGCCGGGGAGAGATCGTTAAGGATGGCGTAGCGAGGGCCCAGCCGAGCGTCGTGGACCAGGTGCAGCGCCTCGGCCGGGGGGTGGGCGCACATCAGCGCGGCCACGCCCGTCATCCCGGAGCCGCAGAAGGGGTCGAGTATCAGATCGCCGGGGTCAGTGTAGTGCAGGATGCAGGGGGCGATGCCCTGAGGCGGGACCTTGGTATGGTAGGAGTGGGCGTTGTAGATAGGTGTGTTCTTGTGCTCAATCTAGGACTGAATCGCGGCCTGCGAACTTAGCTGGCCGGTTGACCTCGCTCTGCCAGCACCCGCACGAACTCAGCCGGTTCAACGATGCGAACGCCCTCGTACTCCCCCAGGCCCAGCAGGTGGGTGTCACCGCTTACGATGTAGTCGGCATCCCCTTCGATAGCGCAAGAGACGATGGCATCGTCGTCCGGGTCCGGGGCCACGCCGTGCAGTTCCAGGTCGCCAGGGATGAGAACGGCATCCTCCTCCAACGCCTCCAGCAGAGCCTCGGCTGCCTCCGGCCGGATGCGTTGCCGCAGTTCGGGCTTCTCCAGCGTGCGACGAACTTCGGCGATGAGCGCGGGCGAGGTCAGCAGATCGAAATCTCCCCTCTCCCAGCCCTCCAGGATGATGGATGTGGTGCGTCATATGCCCACTCTCGCCCGATGTCAACAAGGAAAGCCCGCTACCGGAGGCTCAATCGTATCGTTTTCTTGTCCGGGTGTGCTTTCCGTGCCTCCTCCAGCGCCTGGCGCAGCAACTGCTCAAAGCCGTGCACGGCGGCGGGTATCTCGGTGGGGTGCAGTTCGGCCAGCCGGGCGAAGACGTCCGGCGGGGCTGTGACCAATCCGTCCTCGATCAGTAGCCGCCGGAGGGAGTCGGCCACGCGCTCGTCGAGCACGTCTATCAGCCGGGCGATCTCGGCTGCACGGGCCGCCTCCATCAGCCGCGAGAGTTCATCGCCGCCAGCCCGCTCCAGCACGCGGCGCACCGCCTCGGCGCTCAGCCGCCGCCTCTGCTCCTGCAGCACCCGCTCCAGGTCATTCACGAACGTCTCGATCTCGGCGCTGGGGGCGCGGGCGGTCAGCAGCAGGCCGCAGGTAGCGCAGGTCGGCCGTGCTGCGATGTCCACCTCCGTGACCTGGGTG
Source organism: Chloroflexota bacterium (assembly GCA_003648085.1). Lineage (GTDB taxonomy): Bacteria > Chloroflexota > Anaerolineae > B4-G1 > B4-G1 > B30-G15. Next base: position 3,097 of record QMOC01000066.1, on the reverse strand, counting down.
ACCGGGCAGGTCTTCACCCTGGCGAGAAGGCCCTCGTAGCGGGCGGGCAGGTCGGTCCCCACGGAGGTGCCCAGTTCGGGGATGTCGTTGAGCAGCCTCAATGCCTCCAGGCGGCGGGGTGCGTTCTCCAGACGAGCGTGCAACCGATCCAGCGCCGCGTAGTAGTCGCAGTGATGCTTCCGGTATGCGGTACGGTAGCGGCGCCGGAACTGCTCAAACTGCGCCCGGATGCTACCCCACAGCCCCGGGTTGCGGATCAACTCCGATAGCGCCAGTTGGCCCGGCAAGAAAGCCTTCACGACCGGCCCGGCTCAGGGCTTTCACCTGATCCAGCCCCTCGGTTGTCTCCGGTGGAAGGCTTTCTCCCAACGAGCGCGCCAGCGCCTCAAGGCTTCCCCGGACCGTTGCACGTTCACCACGTTGCTTTTGGAGGATAGTCCAACGCGAAAGCGGCGTGCCCCTCAAGGGGCACACCGCCTTGCAGCACCCAGGCCGGCCGATAAGCCGGGTTCTGTCGTGGGCGGTCATCTATCTGGGACGGCGGTTGCCCGCCGCCTCTAGCGGCCTACCCGGGGCTCGGACGGGACGGGCCGCCCCGCGCCTGTTCCCCGTCGGGTCTCAGACCCGATGGGAACGGTCTCGCCCCTGCTTGGCCTTGCTCCCGGTGGGGGTTGCCTGGCCGCCCGTGTCACCACGAGCGCCGGTGGTCTCTTACACCACCTTTTCACCATCACCGGGGCGGCCTAGGCTGCCCCGGCTGTCTGCTTTTCTGTGGCCCTTTTCCGTCGGGTTACCCCGCCTGGGTGTTACCCAGCACCGTGCCCTGTGGAGCCCGGACTTTCCTCACCCCGCGCCCCATTCTTGAAGGATCCGGAGTCGCGAGGCGCGACCGCCTGGCCGACCTGAGCGTCAATTGTATGATAACACACTACCGGCGACTGTCAAGGGGGTCCCGGGTTTGTAGTGACGACTTTAGTCGTCCAGGCACAAGCGACTAAAGTCGCTACTACGAGCCTTGAGTGTAGGAAAAGCAGTCCACGAACATCCCCGCCGGGTCGCGCAGGTAGGCGGTGTCTCCATCGTTGTCCCACACCTCCTCGCCCGCCAATCCCCAATGTAGTTCGGTCGCCGTGTCGGTGCCGCGCCCGCTGTAGACCCGCACCGTCGCACCCGGCGCCAGCACGACCGCGCCGAAGGTGTACAGATGCAGCCCCTCGTCCTTCAGCGTGTACCCGCTCAGATCCACCGGCGCGTCCCCTTCGTTGGTCAATTCGACCCACTCGCCGTTGGGGGCTATCCGGTCGCAGCCGGGGCCGTCGTAGTGCAGGGCGGTGATGCGCACGGGCACGCCCGCGGGGGCCCACATCCCACGCCCCGCCTCCCGTGCCGCCTGCTCCGCCCGCACAAAGGCCTCGGCGTAGCGCACGTTGGGCGGCACCGTGTAGGCGTTAGCGTACCCCTGGCGCACCAACTCCAGGTTCACGAACGTGTCGCCGGCCCAGACGTAGGCCAGCAGCCGACCGTATTGGTCGCTTTCCTGCACATCGGTCTCCAGCCACACCTCCGTCCCTGCCACCAGCGATTCGTTGAACGCTTTGGCTTCGATGGCGTAGGGCCGACCGGTCTCCGGGGTGTTGACGCCGATGTAGCGCACCCGCCGCCCATCGGTCAGTTCAATGGTATCGCCATCTACGACGAAGGCCACCTGCGCGGCTTGCCCCGTGCCGGTGCGGGTCGGCTCGCCGGGGCCGCAGGATGCCAGCAGTGCGGTTAGGATGATAAAGGCTAACGTCCGCTTCACGTATTTGTCTTTTACCACCCGAATCACCGACCTAATGTGGGTCTCGAAAGTGGCGTTTTTGCATTGTTTGGTTATCATCTCTCCCTACTCCGATGGCACGTAATATAGGACGTTGAACTCGGCCGTGCGCTGGGCAACGTTTTCGATGTAGAGCGTCACACTGTAGGTGCCGCCGGGGAGCACCCGCCCGCGCTCGTCGTAGTAGGCCACCCAGCGCGTGCCCGCCGTCCCGTCGGTTTCCGCATCCCAGAAATGTTCCTCCCGCGCTACCTCTTGACCGTTACGGTTCCATATCGCTGCCCACGCCAGCCCATCGCGCATTCCCACGTAGTCAAAGATGGCGTAAACCACTTTGGTGTTCCAGTCAAAGCCTCTATCCGGCGCGGGGAGGATCGGCGTACCATCTGCTTGCACGCCCAGGGCGATGATGATGCCGCCAAAGGCAGGACTCACCTCCGTTTCCTCTCGGAGTGTGAACTCCACACGGGCCTGCTCCTCGCCTGCTACGGCCACTGTTACTTCGTAATTGCCAGAGGGGAACGGCAGGTCGCCTGGGGCCTGAAAACTGACCTGTGCCACCCCCTGGGAAGCGCCGCTCCACGTCTCCACGCTCTCCTGGATCGGCTCTCCCTCGCGATAAAGTGTGTGGGAGATGTCTAGCCCTGGGCATAACCCCTCATAGTCGTAATTCAGGTAGATAACCCGCACACCGGCTTTGAACCTGCTTTCTCCCGATGCCCCTCCGGTGGGTGCGGGCACGTCCGTCACGCGCAGGTTAAGAACGCGCGGGGCCGTGTCCAGCACCCGAAACGGGTGCTCTCCCACCACTTGATCACCCACATAGACCAGTAACTCGTACTGGCCTGGCTCCACGCCCTTTGAACCGCCGGTCAGCACAGGCACAGCGATGCGATTCTCGCTCCGTCCCCACGGCGTTGCCGGCTGCGAGGCCACGACTTCGCCCCCACGCTGTACCTCCCAGCGCCACATCGTCTCGGGCTGTACGCCCTCCAGTGCCAACTCGGCGACGATCTCAGGAGTGCCCTGGCAGAAAGTATCGGCGATCATCCTCAGCGCGCCGCTTTCATCTAACCCTGCCCCTACCGCAGCGTAACTCACGAAGGGCACCGGCGTGGGTGCGGGTGTGGACGTTGGCGCGGGCGTTGGAGCATGCCACCGGCCCATAATGGCGATCAGACCCATCACGATGACGATCATCGCTGCTCCACCAATGAGCATCCAGGCGAAGGGCGGCAATGGACGGCGGGTCGGTTCCGCCGGCGGGCGGGCACGGGT
>QMOC01000065.1 GCA_003648085.1 Chloroflexota bacterium | reverse complement strand
GCGCTCCACGCCCGCCTGGCCCGGCTGGACCCCGACGCTGCGAAGCGCATTGACCCCCGCAACGTCCGGCGGGTCATCCGCGCACTGGAGGTTTGCCTGCTCACGGGACGGCCCATCTCCGCGCAGCAGCGCAAGCAGCCACCCCCTTACCACATCCTCCAGATCGGCCTGACGATGGAGCGGATGGCCCTATACGCCCGTGCCGACCGGCGGGTGGAGGCGATGATGGCCGCCGGGCTGGAGGACGAGGTGCGCCGCTTGTTGGAGGCAGGGTACGGGTGGGACCTGCCGGCGATGTCGGGCCTGGGGTACGTGCAGTTCAGACCCTACTTCGAGGGACGGGCGACGCTGGAGGAGGTAGTAGCGGAGATCAAACGTGCGACGCGCCGCTTCATTCGCCACCAATATAACTGGTTTCGTCTCAACGACCCCACCATTCGCTGGTTCGACGTCACCGAGACGACAGCGGAGGAGATCGAGGCTGTGGTGAGGGAGTGGCTGGAGAGGGATCGGAACCGAGCCTCGTTTGCCCCGACGGTGGCGTGGTGGTAGAATAATACCCGGTGCGAAATGTGGCTGGAGGCCCGACTTCAGCCGGCGAGTCCCTGTTGAAGCGGGATGTCCGTCCTGCTCTGCACCGCCAACCAGATTAGCCGTCAACAGTTAGCAGGAGAGAGCAGATGCGGGTGCGCCCGGCGCGGCCAAGAGACCTGGAAGCGTGCGTTGCGTTGGACCATTCCTATGTCACCGACCGCGTCTGGCAGATGGAGACGCGCGAACAGAACGGCATGTTGACGGTCACCTTTCGGGTGGCACGTCTCCCCCGTGAGATACGGGTTAACTACCCGCGCCAGGGTGATGATCTCCTTGCGGGATGGCGTCGCTGTGACGGCTTCTTGGTAGCGGGGGAGGGCGGAAGCGTTTACGGTTACGTGGCGCTGACCGCCTGGACAGAGCACGGCATCGCCTGGGTGAGTGACCTAGTTGTGGATCGGCCCCGGCGGCGGCGGGGCATAGGAACGGCGCTCTTGCAGGCCGCTGCCCGGTGGGGGCGCAATCACAACCTGATGCGGCTGGTGATCGAGATACAGACCAAGAACTACCCCGCCATCCGCTTCTGTCGCTCGCGAGGGTTGGCTTTCTGTGGCTATAACGATCACTATTGGCCGAGCCAGGATATTGCTCTATTCTTCGGAGAATCGTTGCGCTAGCATGGTCTCGTGGTCGGGTTGATGGGATTTCTACAAGAGTTTCTCGAACTTATCAACGTTGCGCTCCTCTCGGGCATCGTTATCTTCTCCTGTGCCCTGCTGCTTTATCTTATCATCTACAACCCCCGCAATGGTGTGGCCCGTTCGTTCGCTATGCTGCTGGCGTGTGTGCTGTTCACCTACTTCGTGGACCTGGCGTTGTTCGGTGTTGAAGACCTGGAGAGGGCCATCCTATGGCTGCGAATTCAATGGGTGGGCATTGCCTTCACCCCGGCCGCCTATCTGAGTTTCTCCAACGCTCTGCTGATCACCACTGGTGCCCGAAGCCGACTGCGTGACATTGCCGTCCGCATCAGTTACCTCTTCAGTGCCTTGCTGCTGTTGGGCGCGACTTTGACCGACCTCATCGTGCACGGTGGTGCGCTGGCCCCTCGTGCCCCCCATCTGCTGCCGGGGCCGTTTTTCCTTTTCTTCGTCCTGTACTTCTTCGCCGCCGTGGGCTGGGGAGCGGTCAACGTCCTGTGGGCGCGTCGCCGTTGCCTCACCTCGACCTCACGACGTCGTATGACTTACCTGACGGCCACCTTCGCGGCCCCGGCGGCAGGGGTTTTCCCCTACCTGCTCCTCACCGGCTGGCCAACCTCAGTACCGGGGGTCGCTCTCTGGCTGCTGCTGGTGCTGGGGAACGTGGCCGTCGGGCTGATGCTGGTACTTCTCTCGTACAGTGTGGCCTTCTTCGGCGCGCTCACCCCCGACCGGGTGGTAAAGCATCGGCTGATACGGTTCCTCCTGCGCGGGCCCTTCGTCGCCACACTGGTAGTCGTGGTGCTCATTGCCGCATCACAGGCAGAAGGGTGGCTCGGACTTTCAAGCCGTCGTTTGATGCTTTTCGGCGTCGTCGCTGTCATTCTGCTGCTGCAACTGGGCATCGAACTGGCAAAGCCGCTGATTGACCGTGCACTTTATCGTCAGGATCAGCCCGAGATCGAGTGGATTCAGCAGTTGAGTAACCGGCTGTTGACGACGACCGATCTGCGCCAGTTTCTGGAGAACGTGCTCACGGCGCTATGTGACCTGCTGCGGGTGAGAACTGCCTTCGTGGTCGTCGTAGACGGCGGTGTGCCTCACCTAGAGGTCGTATGTGGGCCGCTGGAGCCGGGAGCGGCCGATTTACCGCCGGAAGCCTGGCAGGCCTTCGCTGGGGCCTCCCCAGGAGAGAGGCGTATCAAGCGCCACGGAGACCTGTTCGTCTGGAACGGTTACTGGCTGGCCCCCCTGCACACCCAAGGTCAGGATGCCGTCATCGGTGTGGTGGGCATGGCGGCACGCACCCCTGAGCCGGACTTGAGCCCCGAAGAGAAGGAGGGGGTGGAGGCCTTGCTCGCTCAGGCGGGAGCGGCGCTGGAAGATCGGCAACTTCAGCAGGGTATCTTCAGTGCGCTGGAGCGGATCATCCCGGAGATCGAGGACATTCAGCGTCGTCGGGGAGTGTTGCACTACGTCGGGGAACAGGCGCTCTCTGGGTTCAATCTGGCGGAGTCCGCCGAGTTTCGTCAGTGGGTCAGGGACGCGCTCAGTCACTACTGGGGCGGCCCCAAATTGACTACGAGCCCGCTCCTGTCTTTGCGCGTGGTAGAGCGAGCGGCGCGGGAGCACGACGGCAACGCAATGAAGGGTCTGCGGGCCGTGCTCAAGCAGGCCATCGAACGCTTGCGCCCCGATGGGCAGCGTCAGATGACAACACCGGAATGGATCCTGTACAACATTCTCGAACTCAAATTCCTCCAGGGGCGCAAAGTGCGCGAGATTGCACAGCGGCTGGCGATGAGTGAGTCAGACCTGTATCGCAAGCAGCGCGTCGCCATCGAAGCGGTGGCCCAGACACTGGCGGAGATGGAGCGGGAGGAGTTGAATGGTGGGAGTTAAGTCACTCGGAGGTGGATCAGGAGAGGAGGTGGTTTGACAAGGCGTTGGCACCACCATATAATCAAGTGAAACGTGGGATGTTATGCGTTATGTATACGAGGTGGGGGTGATGGAAGACGAAAGAACGATGGGTGATGTGTGGGAGTGGATTCCTGCGGATACGCCGCCAGATGAGGGATACTGGGAGGCGCTGTTGCGCGATGGGGAGAACGGGAGAGCGGCCCCTGCCGTCAATCAGGTGGGCTTGTGGTGGGGCTTCGAGACCTCTGGAACTCCGGCGTCGGTGCGGCCAGTGGTTCCCGAGGACAAATGGAGGGAGATCCGCGAGGCGATGGAGCGGGGAGAGGTGATCGAACTACCGGTAGTGGGGTGCAACCGTGGCGGAGTGCTGGTCGAGTGGAATGGCCTGCGCGGTTTCGTCCCCGCCTCCCACCTGGTAGACCTCACACCTTACATGAATGGTGACGAACGGCTCAATGAGTTGCGGAGTCGCATCGGGACCCGGTTGCGCCTCAAGATCATCGAACTGGACCCGGAACAGCGTCGGTTTGTCCTTTCGGAGCGGGCTACCCGCCTCGACGAGAGCCGTCGGCAGGAATTACTGGACAAACTCAGCCCCGGTGATATATGCCAGGGCCGCGTGACCAACCTCTGTTCCTTCGGCGCGTTCGTGGACCTGGGTGGCGTGGAGGGGCTGGTGCACGTCTCGGAACTTTCGTGGGGACGGGTAGACCACCCCAGCGATGTCCTCAAGCCGGGCCAACTTGTGGAGGTGTACGTTCTCGATGTGGACCGTCAGCGCGGGCGTGTGGGTCTGAGCATCAAGCGCTTACAGCCCGACCCCTGGGAGTTTGTCGAGGAGCGCTATCAGGTCGGGCAGATCGTCGAGGGCGTCGTCACCCACGTGGCGGATTTCGGAGCCTTCGCCCAGGTGGAGGAAGGATTGGAGGGATTGATCCACATCTCGGAACTGGCGGAGGGGAATTTCCTTCACCCTCGCAATGTGGTGAGCGAAGGCGACGTCGTGACCGCCCGTGTTCTCAGTATTGACAGTGAGCGGCGGCGGATGGGATTGAGCCTGCGACAGGTCGGCGGAAAATGACCAGGCGGAGCAAGAGGAAACCCGCACCTCGCGTCAACTGGCAGGCCGGTCTGACCAGCCCGTTACTGCACCAGGTCCTGGCCCTGCTAACCATAGCACTGGGTGTGATTACGCTACTGGCGCTGTTCCGTGTCACGAGCGGGCGCTGGGCCGATGCGTGGATAAACCTGTTGCGGTACTGGTTTGGCTGGGGGGCCTACCCAGCCGCTGTCGCCATCCTCCTGACCGGCCTGCTGTGGTTGCAGCACCACCTGGACCGTCCGGTAAAGTGGCGCTGGCGGCCCTTCGTCGGCGCTGAATTGACCTTCTTCAGTCTCCTGGCGTTGACTCACACCGTTGTCGGCCGGGGTGACCCGTGGGGGCTGGTGGAGGACGGTTGGGGTGGCGGATTGGTCGGCTGGGCGGTGTCCGTTATGCTTTCGACCTACATGGGCTGGCCGGCGACCATCCTCCTTTTGCTGGCGTTGCTGACTCTCGGCCTGGGCCTGGCCTTCGACGTGACCTCCGCCGACGTCAAACGGGTCGTGGACGCGCTGCGCCGCCCGGCCAAGCCCGCCGCCCGGCGTGAGCGACCGCGCCCAAAATCCGCTCCGCAGAAAGCCATCCCTCCTTCCCGGCCACGCCCGACTAAGAAACGCCATCGCACCGCGCCTCCCCCGACCGAGGCCGAGCCTCAGGTAGCGCCTGCCCCTGCTGCTCGTCCCCGCCGGCGCAAACTCGCCCTGCCCCCACTCGATCTGCTGAACGAGCCCGCAGGCCCGGCGCTGACCGACGAGGAGATCCGCGAGAAGTCGCGCATCATTGAGGAGACGCTGGCCCAGTTCGGCCTGCCGGTGGAGGTCGCCGAAGTGCGCGTCGGCCCCACCGTCACCCAGTTCGGCGTCAGGCCGGGCTTCGTGGAACGCGCCGGGGCCGATGGTCAGCGGCGTCGCCATAAGGTGCGGGTGAGCCAGATCAGCACGCTGGCGAACGACCTGGCACTGGCGCTGGCAGCCTCCCGTCTGCGCGTCGAGGCCCCCGTGCCCGGTCGCTCTATCGTCGGCATCGAGGTGCCCAATAGTAAAGTCCAACTGGTAGGCGTCCGCGAAGTAATGGAATCGGAGGAGTTTCGCAACCTTGATTCACCGCTGGCCTTCGCCCTGGGCCGTGACGTGGCCGGTGAGCCGGTCGTGGCCGACCTGGCTGCGATGCCACACCTGCTCATCGCCGGCACTACCGGATCGGGGAAATCAGTCTGCATCAAGGCCATCACCACTTGCCTCATCTACAACAACACGCCCGACGAACTGCGGCTGGTGATGATTGACCCCAAGATGGTGGAACTGGTGCGCTTCAACGGGCTGCCGCACCTCTACGGGCGGGTGGAGGTGGACCTGGAGCGGGTGGTGAAAGTATTGCGCTGGGTGGCGTTGGAGATGGACGACCGTTTCAAGCGTTTCGCCGCCGCCACTGCGCGCAATCTCGACGATTATAACCGTCTGATGAAACGACAGGGGGAGCCGACCCTCCCGCGCATCGTCGTGCTGGTGGATGAACTGGCCGACCTGATGATGCTGGCCCCCGACGAGGTCGAGCGCACCATCTGCCGCATCGCTCAGATGGCCCGGGCCACCGGCATTCACCTGGTCGTGGCGACGCAGCGACCGAGCGTGGATGTGGTCACGGGGCTGATCAAGGCCAACTTTCCGGCTCGCATCTCCTTCGCTACCGTCAGCCAGGTGGATTCGCGGGTGATTTTGGACATGCCCGGCGCGGAGACGCTTCTGGGGAAGGGCGACATGCTCTATCTGGCGGCCGACGCGGGCTATCCGGTGCGCGTGCAGGGCTGCTTCGTCTCGGAAGAGGAAGTGGAGCGCGTGGTGGAGTTCTGGCGTGAGCAGGTGGGCCAGATCGAGGAGGAGGCCCCCTGGGAGCGGATGATGCGGCCTGGGGAGCGCGGCCTGACCGAGGGTGATATGGATGACGAACTATTGCAGGAAGCGATCGCGTTGGTGCGCAGGACCGGCAGTGCCTCGGCCTCGCTCCTGCAGCGGCGGCTGCGCATCGGCCACCCACGCGCGGCACGGCTGATGCAGACGATGGAGGAGATGGGCATCATTGGCCCGCCCGAGGCCGCCGGCCGCACGCGCCGGGTGATCATCGGGGACGAAGCAGAGCACGTATGACATCGGCGGAGACACCGGCCACACGCACCCGTTTCTGGCGCGAGGTATGGCCGCTGAGAATCTCGATGTCCGATAGGGGGACACCTAGCCGCTCGGCCAGGAACTCGCACAGTGCCCGGTTGGCTTTGCCTCTCTCCGGCGGGGCCGTCAGTCGTATTTTCAGCGCCTCCCCGTGCAACCCCACGACCTCGTTCCGCCTGCCCCGGGGCAGAACGCGCACCTGAAAGGTGCATCCCCCTTCCTCTTCGATCACTCGCAGCGTCATCCCGGCCTCCGGCGCTAGAACAGTGCCACAATCAGTGCCTGCAACAGCCACTCCGCAATCCAGAGGATAACCAAAGCCACCATGGGCGTGAAATCCACGCCAGCGACGGGCGGGATGTAGCGGCGCAATGGGGCCAGTATCGGTTCGGTGATCCGAATCAGGAAACGGGCCACCGGGTGGTAGTAACTGATGCGAACCCATGAAAGCAACGCGCGGGCGATGATGGCGAAAGAGTAAAGGGTGAACATCAGGTTAATCAGCCGCAGCAGGAAAAAAGCCACTTGAACCTCCACCGATGAGTGGATCGAAGAACTTGGGTGGAGGCCCGGCTTCAGCCGGGAAATCCCCGCCGAAGCGTGGCCTCCGGATAGTTTTTCGACATTCTCTAACCTTGCCGTGCGCCGAAAAGGGCCCGTCCGATGCGCACCATCGTTGCCCCCTCCTCCACCGCGACCTCGAAGTCGTCGGTCATTCCCATCGAGAGATGACGCCACTTGTGGGTCGGGAACCGTGACCGCAGTGCGTCGAGCAGGCCGCGCAGGCTGGCGAAGACGGGCCGCACGGTCTCCGGGTCGGTGACGAAGGGGGCCATCGTCATCAGGCCCTGCACCGAAAGTGCCGGCAGCGCCAGTATCTCTTCAACGGCGGCAAAGAAGGCCTCGCGTCGCGGTTCGTCGTGCTCCCAATCCTGCAGGTCGAACCCGAACTTGGTCTCTTCGCCGGAGACGTTGCACTCCAGCAATACCGGCAGTGTCCGTCCGGCCTCCTGCGCGAAGCGGCTCAGTCGCCGTGCGATCTTGAGCCGATCCACCGAATGCACGTAGTCGAAGTGGGCGACGACGGCCTTTGCTTTCCGGCTCTGCACGTGACCCACCATGTGCCAGGTCGGTCGAGGGCCGGAGATGGCGGCGTGGACGGCGGGAATCTTGGTCATCCCCTCCTCGACGCGGTTTTCACCGAAATGACGCACGCCGGCCTGATAAGCGGCGACGACCGCTTCGGCGGGGAAGGTCTTGGCCACGGCAACCAATGTGACCTCGGCAGGGTCTCGCCCGACTCGCAGCGCAGCCTCGGCAATGCGCTCCTGAACCCGTGTCACATTGTGCACGATTTCGGTCATTCCAACAACTCCATCACTACTCCAAAGCGACCGGTGCGCCCGTGTTCGGCCCGGTGCGAGAAGAACTCATCCACGTGGCAGGCGGTGCACAGGCCGGCGTCCTCGATCTGCTCGACCCCGGCGGCGCGGAGTTGGGCCTCCACCGCAGCGGGCAGGTCAAGGTAAGCCTGCCTATCGGCACTGCGTACCACGTCGGCTCCAGGTGGACATGCGGCCTGCACCGCCGCCGCGATTTCTGGCCCCACCGCGTAGCAGCAGGGACCGATGGTCGGGCCGATGCCGGCCCAGAGGCTGACCGGGTCGCAGCCCAACCGTTCCATCATCGTCCGTATCGTCGCTTCGACGGTGCCTGCCACCACACCACGCCACCCCGCGTGAGCCATCCCCACCACGCGCCGCACCGGATCGAACAGAAGGATCGGCGCGCAGTCGGCAAAGCGCATCAGGAGCGGCACGGCGGGCACAGCGGTCACCAGCGCATCGGTGGCCGGCTGGACGGTGCCACGGTGAGCCCGCCCGACCACCCCTACGCGCGCTCCGTGTACCTGGTAGGGGCTGACGACTTGTCGAGGCTTTAATCCCAGCGTGCGCAAAGCCCGCCGGTGGTTTTCCTCCACCGCCGCCAAATCATCACCGACGGTGTGGCCCAGGTTAAGTGTGGCGTAAGGCCCCTGACTCACGCCGCCGATGCGGGTAAGGACGGCGTGGACCACCCCTTCGGCCCGATTCAGCCCCTCGAAACGATACAATGCAACGCCGTCTATGTCTTCTCGGAGCATGGTCTACTTCCACCCAAACCGCTGTTGCAGTGTCTCGTGGAACTCGTCCATCGTCTCCTGGACGAGAGGGTAGGCCAGCCAAGCCGTCGCCAGGCCAAAGAGTCCTCCGGTGAGAGTGCGCGTCAACGGCGTGGCCTCGTAAGGGGTGATAGGGACGTGCGGTATTAGTATGGGCAGGGCATATGATAGGAGTTGGTAGCCGCCATCCAGTGCCATCGGCAGGAGACCGAGGCCGACATAGGCCCACCATGGGAGCGGACGCACGCGCCGCCGCCCCAGTGCGTAGAACAGCCCAAAGAGGAAAATCGCGCCGTAGATGGCCGTGCATCTTTGGCAGAGGGCCATCTTGTACCCCACGGCCTCATTACCGACGAAGGCAGATGACCACCGGCTCACCAGCGCGTCGGCTCCGACCCGCTCTACCAACTCCGGCCAGGTGTAGGCGAACTGGGGGCCGAAGAGGAACCAGGAACGCTGTGGCAACTGATTGCACAGCGGACGGTAGATTAAGTGGATAGCCAGCGCTGGCCCCTTGGCCCCCAGGTACATCAGCACCGGGGCCAGGGTGGGGAGGCCAACGTAGAGCAGCGCCAGAATGTTGAAGAGGGCCAGCCAGTGCTTGGAGAGCCAGAAGGCGCAGCGGTCGGCCAGGATTATAACGCGACGCTCCCGCTCGCTCATC
>QMOC01000064.1 GCA_003648085.1 Chloroflexota bacterium | reverse complement strand
GAGGAACTCTACTGCCGGGATTACGTGTGGCTGCCGAGCCTGGCCGTCGGTCGGCTGGTGGAGACACCCGATGAGATACTGGGGATGATCAACGGCTATCTTAACGAGAACACGCTCGACGCCCAGACGGCATTGGCGGCCGGCTACGACTTCTTCGCCGACTGCGCTACGGCCCTTCGAGACACCTTCGACGGGCAGGCTCTGACCATAGACACGCTTATCTCGAACTCCTGGGACGCCGATGACCTGCGGGCCGCCTGGCCGAACTCCGGCCCCGACCTGGCCTTAATCGGTGCCCACTTCCAGCACTGGCGGGCCTTCCCACCCAACGACGCGGCCGGCAGCCTGCTCAGCACCGACATCGTCAACGCCACCGCCGATATGAGCGGCACGGTGGGCTTCTCGATAGGTTGCCACTCCGGGCTGAACGTGCCCGACGGCGACGTGACCAATCCGGCCACCGACCCCGACTTTCCACAGGCGCTGGCCCGTCGCGGTGGCTACTGGGTGGGCAATACCGGCTACGGCTACGGAGTGGACGATGCCGTTGACGCCTCCGAGCGGCTGATGCTGCTCTTCGCCCAGGAGTTGGGGCGCGAGCCGAACGTGGCGGTGGGGCAGGCCCTGGTGCAGGCCAAGCAGCGTTATCTCGGCGGTACGCCTGCTGGTGGCCTGAGCACCTTCCACGAGAAAGCCATGCACGGAGCCACCCTCTACGGCCTGCCGATGTATCGGGTGGATGTGCCGACTTATGTAACGCCATCGCTGCCGGTCTCCTACACCATAAGCCCGCCGCAGTCGCTCGGCGGGGGCCTGGAAGCCGTCACCGTCACCCTTCAGCCCACCTTGAGCCAACATGTCCACTCCGCTGGCGTTTTCTACAGCGTTGGCGGTGAGGTCCAGGCCAGCCCCGGACGCCCGCTCCAACCCCGCGCCTCCGTGCCGCTCGACTCCACTCCGGGCGTACCTCACGGGGCGATGCTGGTGGGCGGGGAGTTCGAGGACCAAAGCGGCTTCGATCCCTACGTGACTGCGCCGCTCACCGCCACGCGCCTCTCACGGCCAAAGGCCGAGCCGAACTTCGACGCTCCCGGCTGGTTCCCGGACCTCTTCTTCGTGGTCAACCGCTTCGGCGACCGACCCCGGTTGGCAGTCGTGCCGGGGCAGTTCAACCGGGACGGCGACGTAGAGCGGCTCTATTCCCGGATGCAGTTGCGAGTCTTCTACTCCAACGCCGATGACTACGCGCCGCCCACCATCTGGAGGGTGACTACCGAGACGGTGGAGGGAGGCTGGGAGTTCGACGTGCAGGTCACAGACCCCTCCGGCGTGTACGCCGTGGCTGTGGTCTATGAGAGCAGCCCCTGGCGGGTGCTGTACCTGACCAAAGACGGGATAAGCAATCACTGGCGCGGGACGTTGACCGGCGTCGGTGAGCGGGTACGTTTCTTCATCCAGGCGGTGGACAAGGCAGGGAACGTGGCGCTGGAGACGAACAAGGGCCTGCTCTTCACCCTGGTTCGACAGGAAGCCCCCACGCAGCCGGTGGGCGGATACACCGCAGGACCCTGGTGGGAGGCGCGGCCCTGGAGCACTCGCCTGCCCTTCCTGCCGCTGGTACTCAGGCGAGATTGATGTAGGTTTGCTATCCGACCCTCCTGCGGCGCGGGTCGAAAAGGGTGAGGAGGATGCGATGAGAGAGGTTGACGCTCAACCAGCGACGACCGATTTGGTCGCCCATATCACCTCTACCCTGTTCGGCGCTCTGGATGAGCCTACCTTGCGGGCCCTGGAAACCGAACTCGAGAGCGTCCACCTGGCGGAGGGCGAGATCCTCTGCCGACAGGGGGAGGCCGGAGACAGTATGTACGTGCTCGTCCACGGGCGGCTGAGCGTTACGATCCAGCATCCCGACGGCAGCCGGGTCGTCGTGGGCGAACTAGGCCCCGGCGACTGTGTCGGCGAGATGGCGCTGCTGACCGGTCAGGCGCGGGCGGCCACCGTGCAGGCCCTCGAGGACGCCGAACTGGTCAGACTCTCGCGGGCGGGATTTGACCGCATTGCCGAGCGACATCCGCAGATCATCACCGAGTTCGCGCACGCCATCTCTCCGCGCTGGCGAGGCGCACAACTGGCCGGCGTGCTGGCTAATCTGTGCGGAGAGATGGATGCAGCGACCTTCCACGACTTGCAGGCCCGGCTGGAGTGGCGCCATCTCGCCGCCGGCGAGACCCTTTTCAGGGAAGGAGAGCCCGGCGACGCTATGTACATCGTCGTCGCCGGGCGTCTCAGTTTCGTCGTCGAGGACGCGGGCGGGGACGTACTGGTGCGGGGCGAGGTCGGCCCCGGCGAGGTCGTAGGGGAGTTCGCCCTGCTGACCGGCGAGCCGCGCTCGGCCACCGTCTACGCCATCCGCGATACCGACCTCGTGCGGCTCTCCCAACCCGTGTTCGAGGACCTCGTGAGGCAGTACCCCAGGGTGATGCTCCACCTGGCCCGCAACATCATCAAACACGGCCGGCAGGCGATCCGGGCCTCGGCCCCGACCGAAGTCAGGGCTACCACCATCGCGGTCGTGCCCACCTCTCGCTCCGTCCCCCTCGCCGATTTCGCGCTGCGCCTGGTGGAGGCGCTGACGGCCTTCGGTCCGACGCTGCACCTGAGCGGAGAGCGTTTCGACCGCTGCTACGGCAAGGCAGGGGCGGCCCAGACGGCCGAGGATCATCCCACCAGCATCGCCATCACGGCCTGGCTGAGCGAACGGGAGACGCAGTACCGCTACATCGTCTACGAGACCGATGCCACCTGGTCGCCCTGGACGCGGCGCTGCCTGCGGCAAGCCGACCGGCTGCTCTTCGTGGGCGAGGCCGGGACCGACCCCGCACCGGGCGAGATAGAGGTTGCCGGGCCGCTCAAGGCTATGGGGCTGCGGAGGGAACTGGTGCTGCTCCAGCCGGAGGGCATCGAGCGGCCGAGTGGCACGGCGGAATGGCTGGCGCAGCGGCACGTCCAGGCCCACTACCACGTCCGCCTGAAGGTGCAGGCGGATTTCCAGCACCTGGCCCGTCGTCTGACGGGGCGGGCCGTCGGCCTGGTGCTGAGCGGTGGCGGGGCACGGGGCATGGCGCACGTGGGCACGATCCGGGCGCTGGAGGAGGCCGGCTTGCCGATAGACTTCGTCGGTGGGACCAGCATCGGGGCCGTCATCGGCGCCGGGTACGCTATGGGCTGGAATTATCGGGAACTGGTCGAGCGGGTGCGGTCTTTCTCCTCCACCCGTGTGCTGCTGGACCGCACCCTTCCCCTGGTCTCCCTCTTCGCCAGCAAGAAACTCACCCAGGTACTGCGCACACTGTTCCGGGAGGTGCAGATAGAGGACCTGTGGCGGCCCTACTTCTGCATCTCGTGTAATGTGACGCAGGGGCGAGAGGTCGTTCATCGGGAGGGGGCGCTTTGGAAGGCCGTGCGGGCCAGCGTGGCCATTCCGGGGGTCTTCTCCCCCATTCTCGACGACGGCGACGTGCTCGTGGATGGGGGGGTGATCAACAATTTCCCGATAGACGTGATGCGGGACCTGTGCGGGAACGGGATCGTCATCGGTGTGAATGCCAGCCCCACTCGCCACAGACACCGAGAATACCGCTTTGGCCCCAGCATCTCGGGCTGGTGGGTGCTGTGGAGGAGGCTCAACCCTTTCACCCCTGCTCCGCCTGTGCCGTCCATCGTGGGCAGCCTGATGCGGGTTCTGGGCGTCAACAGCCTGTACCGGGAGAGAGCCGTCCGCCACCTGGCCGATCTGCTCATCCAGCCGTCTGTCGAGGGGGTCGGGATTTTGGAGTTCGATTCCTACCCGGAGATCATCGAAATCGGGTACCAGGCTGCCCGCCAGGCCTTGGCAGCGTGGATGTCGGGGATGTCTATGGTGGAGGGAACTCAAGGGGGTATCAGTAGTTGAGAAATCCGGCTCTTCGCCTGGCGCTGAAAATCGAGGCCCGGCGACTGAAGATCGCGGGCTACGCTTGCCAGGCCCGCCTGCGCGGGCCGGAAGCGCCGCAGGGCGGCTTAGCAAAAGGGGATACGGAATCTGCTCAGGTGGCCGGCCCTGCGTCTGAAGGCAAATGTGGATGGTATTTGTTTACCGCCTCATCGGCTGGTGCAATGGATGGACAGCGGATAAACGGATAAAAGGCTATCCGCTTATCCGTTTCTCATCCGCTGCACCGGTAAATAGATACTGTGGATGATTGCATCATAGGTCGCTCCGGTCCTATTGTCTCTACTCCGGCTTCCAGCGCAGGATCAGGTTCCGCGCCGCCCACACCTCATCCAACCGACGCACCGGGGCGTTGTGGGGAGCCTCGTGGAGCAAAGTAGGGTCTGTGCGGGCTTCTTCGGCGATGCGAAGCAGCGCATTGGCGAAGGCATCCAGTGTTTCCTTGCTCTCCGTCTCTGTTGGCTCGATCATCAGCGCTTCGTGGACGATGAGGGGGAAGTAGTTAGTAGGCGGGTGGAAACCGTAGTCAATGAGCCGCTTAGAGATGTCTAACGCCCGCACATCGGGGGCATCAGGGAAGTGCCCCTCACATACGAACTCGTGCATACAGGTGCGCTCATAAGGCACGCGGTAGATCTCCTTGATTTGGCTCATCACATAGTTGGCGTTAAGCACTGCATATTCGGCCACCCTCCGCAAGCCCTCGGGTCCCAGCATACGGATGTATGTGTAGGCCTTCACCATCACCCCAAAATGGCCGTAAAACGCTTTCACCCGGCCAATGGACTTGGGCGGATTCACGAAGGTGTAGAATTCTACCTCGTCGTCCGAGCGCTCGGAGTCCACAGCCACGATAGGCGCTGGCAGGAAGTCGGCCAATCGCTCCGAAGCCCCCACAGGGCCGGAGCCAGGGCCGCCACCGCCGTGAGGAGTGCTAAAAGTCTTGTGCAGATTGTAGTGGAGAACGTCGAAGCCCAGGTCACCGGGGCGGGCTATACCTAAGAGCGCGTTCATATTCGCCCCATCGCCGTACATCAGCCCCCCGTGTTCATGCACCAGTCCGGTGACCTCCTCCACATGCTCGTCAAAGAGCCCCAGAGTGTTGGGGTTGGTCAGCATCATACCCACCAGTCGGTCGCTGTGCTCCTCGCAGGCCGCCTCCAACGCCGCCAGGTCCACGTTCCCCCGCGCGTCGGAAGGAATCTCCACCACATGCAGGCCGCACATCGTCGTACTGGCCGGATTGGTGCCGTGGGCTGAGTCCGGGACTAGGATCACGTCTCGTTTAGCATCTCCCCGGTCCAAGTGGTAAGCGCGCATCATCAGCACACCGGTCAACTCGCCGTGGGCCCCCGCCGCCGGCTGCAGACTGACCGCCGCGAACCCACCAATCTCCTTCAGGAACTCCTGGAGATAATACATCAGGAAGAGCGCCCCCTGCACCGTCTCCTCGTCCTGGTAGGGGTGGAGGTGGACGAATCCCGACAGACGTGCCACTTCCTCATTGATCTTGGGATTATACTTCATCGTGCAGGAGCCGAGGGGATAGAAGCCGGTGTCTACCCCGTAGTTCATCTGTGAGAGGTGGGTGTAGTGGCGGGTCAGATCTACCTCCCTGACCTCAGGCAGTGGCAGGTCATCGCGCCCCAACCCCCCCGGCAGGTCGCTCAACCGCACATCCGGCTCCGGCAGTGCTACGGCACAGCGGCCGGGGCGGGATATTTCAAAGATCAAAGGCTCTGGCATAGTTCACTCCTCACATCTCACCACATCCGCTCATCCGCTCAGGCCATTCAGATAGTCTAGAAAGGCTTCCAGACTGTCGGCGCGCATTGCCTTCACGAGCAAGTCCTGCAACAGGGCCACATCCTCAATTGCCTTCAACTGCTCCGCAACGCTTGCCAAGCGCGGTCCGGTCGGATCAAACCGCACCCGCAATAGATGGACAATGTCCTGCCGATGTCCATCAAGCAACCCTTGCTGAAGGCCTTGCTGAAGGCCTTGCTGAAGGCCTTGCTGAAGGCCTTGCTGAAGGCCTCGTTGGAGGCCCTCTTCGAGAATTTGCTTGTACCAAGGAGATTCGCGTAAAACGGCCATATCCCACCTCACGATCCGTTGTACCTGTTCCGGTTCCATCACGAAACTGGCGAACAACGCCAGCGCTACTTCTGTCTCCTCTCCTACTTCCCGCTCTCGCAGCAGTCTTGCCCCGGCTCGAATGATTTCCTCGTCCACCCCCTTCATCAGCGGCATAAAAGGTAGCAAGGCGGTAACCCCTTCCTCCAACACGCGCCGCGCCTCTATTTCCCACACCTTCACCACCCGAAAGTCCTGGTGGGCCACCAAACCCATAAACTCGCTGTGATAGTACCCTGGTGGTTCCACCTCCTTGCTTGGTGCCAGCAGGTAGAACACCACAGGATAAACCGGCAAGTTATATCGCTCCTCAGCCAGCGCCGCATACGCTCGCATTCGTCGAGGCATCCGTCTATCTGCTCGCAATTGGACTTCCACCACCAGTATGAAAGAACCTTCTCGCCCTCGCACGCGGAGGATTGCGTCACTATGGCGCAGGATGAACTGAAACTCACCCGAAAGCCACTCTTCTACCTCGGCTGTAGTATCTCGCAGCAGCCAGCGTACCCATTCCGTCGGCTCTCCAGCCAAGACGTATTTGCTGCCGATGTCTGCCCTGCCGATTGTGGCACCTCCCGTTACACACTGCCGGTCGTGTCTATCTTGCTGCTTCCCCCAGCGCCTCTACCAGCGCATCAATCTCCTCGCGGGAGTTCATCTCCGTCACACACAGGAGCGCACAGTCTTTCAGGTGAGGGTAATCCCGCCCCAGGTCGTAGCCGCCGATGATACCCCACTCGTTCAGCAGATACTCGTTAATCTCGGCCACAGGCCGAGGGCAGCGCACGGCGAACTCCTTAAAGAACGGCTTGTCGTCAAGCGCAAAGAATCCGTTGATTTCTGCAATCCGTTGTTGTGCGTAGTGGGCCTTGTGGTAGCATAACTCCGCCACCCGACGTAGCCCCGTTCTGCCCAGCGCGGCCATATAGACCGCTGCCGCCAGTGCCACGAGGCCCTGGTTGGTGCAGATGTTGGAGGTGGCCTTCTCCCGGCGGATGTGCTGCTCGCGGGTGGAGAGGGTGAGGACAAAGCCCCGCTTCCCCTCAGCGTCCACCGTCTGACCCACCAGCCGGCCGGACATCTTGCGCACGTATTTCTTGCGGATGGCGAAGAAGCCCAGATATGGCCCGCCGAAGTTGAGCCCGGCACCCATCCCTTGCCCCTCGCCGACCACGATGTCTGCTCCAAACTCTCCGGGCGGCTTCAGCAGCCCCAGCGCGATGGGATCGGTCACGACGATCAGGAGCGCACCAACCGCATGGGCCGCCTTGGCCAGATTGCTCAAATCCTCGATGCGCCCCAGAAAATCGGGATACTGGACGATGAGGCAGGCCGTGTCCCGATCAAGATAATCCGTTAATCCCGCCGATCCGCCGTTCTCATCTCCCACGACCGCCAGCCCCATCCCCTGAGTATAGGTGCGCACAACGGCCCGATACTCGGGATGGACCCAGGGGGAGACCACGACCTTGCGCCGCTTCCGGCGATGAACGTTGATGGCGGTGATGACCGCTTCGGCGGTAGCGGTAGCGCCGTCGTAGTGGGAGGCGTTGGAGACCTCCATGCCGGTGAGGTCGCAAATCATCGTCTGGTATTCGAATATGGCCTGCAGAGTGCCCTGGCTCACCTCCGGCTGGTAGGGAGTGTAGGCCGTGTAGAACTCCCCTCGGCGAAGGACGGCGTCTACCACGGCGGGGACAAAGTGGCGGTAGGCTCCCGCACCCAGGAAGCAGGGACCGTCGGCGGTGGTGAAGTTGGCCTCCGCCAGCATCTCCAGTTCCCAGCGGGCCTCCATCTCCGAGAGAGCCGGCGGTAGGTTTAATTCAGGGAAGCGGGCGTGGGCGGGCACGTCCTCGAAAAGCGCCTCAAGCGAGGGAACACCAATCTCCGCCAGCATTGCCTGGCGGTCGGAATCTGTATGTGGAATGTAAGTCATCAGGCTAGCCCTCTTCTTCCGCGACGAAC
Organism: Chloroflexota bacterium; assembly: GCA_003648085.1. GTDB lineage: Bacteria > Chloroflexota > Anaerolineae > B4-G1 > B4-G1 > B30-G15. The sequence continues at coordinate 1,188 of QMOC01000064.1, read as the reverse complement.
GCCTCGTAGGTATCGGCATCCATCAGGCCGTCGAATTCGGCAGGGTCAGAGGGGGCGCAGCGGATCATCCAGCCTTCGCCGTAGGGGTCCTGGTTGGCCAGTTCTGGCGTGTCCTCCAGCACCTCGTTGACGGCGGTGATCTCCCCGCCCACCGGCATGTAAAGATCGGAGGCTGCCTTGACCGATTCGACGACACCAAAGGGGTCGCCCTGGTCGAAGACCTCGCCCACCTCGGGGAGTTCAACGTACACAATGTCGGAGAGGGATTCCTGGGCATGATCGGTGATGCCACACACGATCTCATCACCGTCCCAGCGAGCCCATTCGTGGGTCTTGGCGTACCGTGCTTCGGGATCCAGTTTCATCGCTGCTGCTCCTTTTCGTGGATGTTAGGCTTGCTCCTGCTCCTCCAGTCGCCGGGCCACGGCCTCGATGACGCGCCGAGCCAAGGCTGAGGCCACACTGGCCTCCTCAGGATCGGTGTAGAAACGAGATGGGATTCCTCCAGGAAGCCCATGTTCTCGCAACTGGGCCACGATGTGCTCTATCTCCTCTGCCAGGAGAGCACGGCGTTCTGCTTTTTCTGCCAGCATTCTGCGAATATCCATCATCCGGACGCCTTATGGACACGATATCCGTTTACCGCCTCATTGGCTGGTGCAGCGGATGGACAGCGGATAAATGGATGAGATGCCGTTCTCATCGTCATTGGCTCAGTGCGGCGATTTTGCCACCGGACACTTTTCGAGTGTGGGTATCTCTACGGTGATCCCGGAGATTGCAGTGCCGCAAGGTCATCCGCTTATCCGTTCCTCATCCGCTGCCCCGGTAAACAAATCTGGACACGATGAGCCACTCGTGGTGGGCGGTACGGGACTCGAACCTGTGACCTCCTCCTTGTAAGGGAGGCGCTCTGACCAACTGAGCTAACCGCCCGCTGTGTTGCCATGATAACTGTGAACGGCACATTTGTCAACATTACAAGCGGGGCAGTACTACTCCTTGTTGTGCTTGGTACTTGCCTCGCTTGTCGGCGTATGAGATCTCGCACTCCTCGTCCGCTTCGAAGAAGAGCACCTGGGCGATGCCCTCACCGGCGTAGATCTTGGCCGGTAGAGGCGTGGTGTTGCTGATCTCCAAAGTGACGTATCCCTGCCATTCCGGTTCAAAGGGGGTTATATTCACGAT
>QMOC01000063.1 GCA_003648085.1 Chloroflexota bacterium | reverse complement strand
CTCCTGTGGTTGAAAAACGTTACCAGCACGCGCGCTTCATCAAGCCAGGCTTGCGGGATGACGGAGGCGTCTACCGCATTGTGGTCTATGACAATACTGTCCGCGATAAGCATAGGCTGCGAGGTCTGTTCAGCAGGTGGCACATCGGCCGTTACCATTGCTCGTTTGGGTAAGCCAACTGCAGCCAAGATGGTGATCAAGGATGCGACTAACAGTGTAATAATCGTAAGTATCTTGAGATTCTGTAAGGTTTTCATTTTTTGGCTCTTTGATTTGAGTCTGGCTAAAATTCATGGGGAGAAAAGGCCGGAGGCCCCGCTTCAGCGGGGATTTTCCGGCTGAAGCCGGACGTCCCACTGATCCGGCTGAAGATCTCCTCACAGGGAGGCCCCGCTTCAGCGGGGATTTTCCGGCTGAAGCCGGACGTCCCACTGATTTTAGCCACACCTCTTTGATTTCCTGCGGTTTGAGCACGGTGGTTAAAACCATGCGTGCTGCGTCTGCCAAGTCGACCTTCGTCGACTCCGGTCCACGGAGGTGGACTTCGCGGCCATTGGGTTTCGTTTATGCTGGTGTGACCGACGCTTCGGCCAGCGCCGTGCGCAAGGCTGCGAGGAAACGCTCGTTCTGCTCCCGCAGCCCGACCGTCACTCGGAAGGCATTGGGCAGGCCAAAGCCTGCCATCGGGCGGACGATGACTCCCTGATGAAGGAGAGCGTCAACCAGGGCTGGCACATCGAGTGGTGGGTCTACCACCAGTAAAAAGTTGGCCTGGCTCGGCAGGCACGTCAGTCCCATCTCCGACAGGCGGGCGAATAGGAAGGCGCGTTCCTGCTGCACCAGTTCACGGCTGCGGCGACGAAAGGTACGGTCGTCCAGGCTGGCCCGGGCGGCGACCATCGCCAGTGCGCCGGTGCTGAATGGGAGGACGGTATGCATGAGGTACTCGATCAGGTCAGGGGGGGCGATGCCGTAGCCTATGCGCAGGTTGGCCAGCCCGGCGCTCTTGGAGAAACTACGGACTGTGACAACGTTGCGTCCCTGGCGCACATACTGCAGGCTGTCAACGCAATTCGGATCGGTGACGTAATCGCAGTAGGCCTCATCGAATACAACGACGACGTGTTCGGGCAGCGACTCGATAAACTCATCCACCTCTGCCTGCGATAATACCAGGCCGGTCGGGTTATTTGGTGAGCACAACCAGACGATACGGGTCTGGGCGGTGATCGCATCGGCCATCGCTGGGAGATCAAAGCGGTAGTCGGGACGGGGATCCACTCTGATCGCCCGACCACCGTACATCGTAGTCAGGAGGGCGAAGAGTGGGAACGTCACCCGGCACATGACCGCTTCCCCGCCGTCAAAGATGAACGCCTGAGCGACTATGCGCAGGACATCGGTCGCGCCGCTGCCAACGATGATGTGCTGCTCGGTGAGGCCGTTCCTATAGTAGGTGACCAGCCCACTCCGTAGTTCGCGTTCAGCAATGCCGGGGTAGCGGTGGGCCTTCGGCAGCATATCGCGCAGTGCGGCTATAGCCATCGGGCTCGACCCAAGCGGGTTTTCGTTGGAGCAGAGTTTCAACACCTCGCCCAGTCCCAATTCCTGGGAGACTTGCTCGGCGCTCTTGCCGGCGATGTACAGTGGAACCCTGAGCAACTGTGGATTCAATCTTAATCCGTTCATTTCACAACCTCATACTTCCTGCCTCCTGCATCCTGCATCCTGCACGGTAGCCCGCTTCTAGGGCCTGCAGGTTCAGTTCCCGCCTCCGGCGCGCCATGGTCGTCAGGGTTTCCCTCAACGTATCAATAGGCAGCGGCAAGGATGAATGTGCGGCAGCGAAACCGACCAGAATCACGTTAGTCACCGCGATGGAGCCGAGTTCCATTGCCATACGACTCGCTGGCAGAGATAGTACCTGAATCTCAAGCCGTTCCAGGTGCTCCGCTACCTCCGGTTGCAGGCTGTTTTCGGCATTGACAAAGGCGATGCCGCCCCGGCGCAGAAAAGGCAGGTTGCGAACTGCCTCATTCGGTTCCAGTGCCAGCAACAGGTCAGCGGTGCCGCGTCGGATGAGGGGCGCTTTGCTCCCGCCGATCTTGAGGTGCGAGACCACCGAGCCGCCGCGCTGGCTCATACCATGAACTTCGGAGGCCATCACCGGCTGTCCGAGGGCCACGGCTGTCTGTGCCAGCAGGCGGGTGGTGAAAATGACCCCTTGCCCGCCCAGGCCAGCGAGGACAATCTTGAGTTCCATAGGATCAGGGGGACTTGGTGGTCGCTGGTTCATCTTTCAACATCCTCAGTTTCTGCCTCCTGGGGCACGATAAAGCCCTTGTAGCAGGCGTCAATACACTGTCCGCACGCCACGCAAATCTTATAGTCTACGTCTACTCGGCTCTTGTCTGGTCGTAGCACGAGGGCTGGGCACTCAAAGGCCTCCACGCAGTAGCCACAGCCGTCGCACTCTTCTATGACCACCACCGGCGTAAGGTTCTGGTGGAGCGGCGACGGGTCGTAGAGGACACAGGGACGGTCGGCAATGACCACTGCTACCCCGCCTTCCGGTGCCTGGGAGTGGTCATAAGCCCGGCGCAGGATGCTGCGGAAAGCATTATGCTCGTAGGGATCGGCCACTTCAACAAAGGTCACGCCGCAGGCACGCACTAAATCGGCGATCTTCACCTTGCGGGCGATGTCACTATCCTCGGCCAGTATTTCACTGGCAGCAGTGGGCTGAAAGCCAGTCATAGCAGTCGTGTGATTATCCAGGATGATGAGCACGAAACGTGCTCCGGTGTGCACTGCGTTGACCAGCGGTTCCAGGCCCGAGTGCAGAAAAGTGGAATCGCCGATAGTGGCTATAATCGGGCGGGTATCCCCCACCAGTCGGTTAGCCTGGTAGAAACCAGTGGCCATACTCACCGAGGCGCCCATATCCACGCAGGTATCCACAGCACGCAGGTTGATGCCCAGAGTGTAGCAACCGATGTCGCTCGGCAAAATGGTCTGGGGGCCGAACTCGCGTTTGAGGGCAAAAAAGGTCGAGCGATGCGCACAGCCCGGACACATACTCGGCCTGCGTACCGGCAGAGAGAGAGACCTGACCAGGTTCTGTAAATCGGGATCATTGGGGGGCGGGTTGACTTTATAGCCCGCGTCGGTGAGCACTTCGGCCAAAACAGCGGAGATGGCTTCCGGCGAAAATTCACCGGCAGCCGGGACTGTGCCATCTAGCCGGCCTCGAACATGGCTTCGATCGGGCAGTTGCAACTCGATGCAGGCATCCGGCTCTTCCAGCACCACCACTGTCCGCAAGCCCGCCATGAACCGACCCACCAACTCTTGTGGTAGCGGGTAGGGTGTGCCGATTTTGAGTAGTGGCACCGACACCCCCAACTCTAGTATCGCCTGCCGCGCCGTATGAAAGGCGACGCCCGAAGCGATCACTCCTATTCGGTCGGAGGTGCCTTCATCCACCACGTAGTTGAGCGGCGATCTGGCAAATTCTGCTTCAACCTGGCGCAGTTTGTCGTTGAGTGCGACGTGCAACTGATAGCGCATCCTGGGAGTGGCCGCCCAGCGCGGCGGGTCTTTGCGAAATTTGACGACTGGAATCGCAGTGTCGGGCTGGGTTTCGTCCAGGGCCAGGCTCTGACGGGCGTGACATAGCCGCGTGGTGGGGCGTAGGATGACCGGCAGGCCGAAGCGCTCTGAGAGGGCGAAGGCTGGTGCGACCATTGCCCTGGCCTCGGCTGGAGTCGCCGGATCAAAGACTGGCACTTTGGCACTGAGCGCCATCAACCGAGAGTCCTGCTCAGTTTGGGAGGAGTAGGGGCCGGGATCGTCGGCCGGGATGACCACAAGTCCACCTTTGACTCCCAGGTAAGCGGCGCTGAACAGCGGATCGGCCGCCACGTTCAGGCCCACCTGTTTCATCGCCACCGCTGCCCGTAGCCCTGTCCAACTGGCCGCCAGTGCAATCTCAAAGGCGACCTTTTCGTTGACCGACCATTCGGTGTACACCCGGCGGGCGAATCGCTTCTTGTACTTTATCACGCCGGCCAGAATCTCGGAACTGGGCGTGCCTGGATAGGCCGTGACAATCCGGCATCCTTGCTCCACCAGCCCCAAGGCGATGGCTTCGTTGCCTAACACTACCTCATACTTCATCGTGCGATAATCTCCCCACTTAGCCTGGCACGGGTAGGGCACTCTCTGCAATGTGCCTCTTGATTGGGTGCACGACCGTGCCTCCCGTCTGCACCCTCGTAGCGCCACCCTCGGCCAGTTGATGCCAGTCTCGCGTCAGATCCAGGCCGGTCACTCTGTTTAGGAAGCCGTCAATATCATGGGAAGCGATCTGAAAGATCCCTTCCCGTACCAACTGCTCTCCATTGCTCATGCGCAGACTGTGATTTAAGATCAGGATCACTCCCAGGAGGGTTTCGCGATCTATTGAACCGTTGGGGCTTTGCAGTCGGTAGATATTTGGATGCGGTGTCGTTTCTTTCAGCTCCTCACTATAGGCCAACTCTTCATGAAGTTTTTCTCCGGGGCGGATTCCAACGAATTTTATCTCAATATCCTTGTGGATCCGTAAGCCCTTTAAGCGGATCATACGCTGGGCTAGGCTCAGAATTGACACTTCCTCTCCCATTTCCAACATTAGAATTTCGCCGCTATGACTAAAGGTTGCGGCCTGAAGGACCAGGCTGACGGCCTCCGGAATGCTCATAAAGAAGCGCGTCATTTCGGGGTGGGTCACTGTTACAGGACCGCCCAACTCGATTTGCTTGGCGAACGTTGGCAGCACACTCCCGCGACTGCCGACGACGTTGCCAAAGCGCACAGTAGTAAAAATCGTGTCACCATGTTTCGATAGGCTCTTGATCCACAGTTCACCGATGCGTTTGCTGGCCCCCATTATGCTGCTGGGGTTGACCGCTTTGTCGGTGGAGATGAAAACAAATCGCTCCGCCTCATATCTATGTGCTACCTCGCTGACGATGACCGTCCCCATTATGTTGACCCGTAAGGCTTCGTCAGGATGATACTCCAGCAGAGGTACATGCTTATATGCTGCGGCGTGAAAGACCACCTGCGGCCCGTACTGTTGGAAGACCCTATTCATCTTGCCCCAGTCGGTAATATCGGCCACGACCAATTGCAGGGGGGATCGTCCGTTGCGGTTGATCTCCAGGTTCAGTTCATACAATCCACTTTCGTTGTTGTCCAGCGCCAGCAATAGTCGCGGCTTGAAACGCAAGATCTGCCGGCATAGTTCTGAGCCAATGGAGCCGGCGGCGCCGGTTACCAGAACCACTTTATCTGCCAGGATACGCTGACACGACTCGGCATTCACGGTCGCCGGCGTGCGGCCCAGGATGTCATCTATGCTCACGTCCCGAAGGGTGAGGGGGTCTTCGTAACGGCCCTCGATGACCTCGACCATATCTGGCAAGACTTTGACCTGGGCTGCGGTTTCCAGGCAGGTGGAGATGAGTTGCCACCTCTCCTCTCGGTCGGAGGGCTGGCGGGCGATGATGATGACATCAACCTGTTTGTCGCGTACCAATGCTGGGATTTGATCTGGTGCCCCCAGGATCTCCACACCATTGATGTTCATGCCCTTGCCGTTATAACTGTCTATAAAGCCCACCAGTTCATAATCCATCTCGCACTTTCGCAGGTATATTTGGGTCGCCAACTGTTGTGCTGCTTCGTTGACACCCACAATCAGCACGCGCTCTGGATTCGACTTCATCCGTCGAAGCCAGGGGGCGAAGAACATGGCGATCAATTGGTGTCGGTACTTGGCCATCGTGGAAAGCGTCAAAGTCAAAAGGCCACCGATAATCAGACCGCCGGTTGATAACCGGTAGGAGTAGTGACTGGTAAGTGCAAAGTTGACCACAACCAGGATCAACGTGCCCAGACCGACCGTCTCGGATAGTAGGATGATGTCGCGGAAACTGGCATAGGCCCATAGTCGCCGGTAGATGCCACATACCAGTTTGATGGTGATGTAGACGAAAGCCATTGGCGCTATGTGTCTGGTCAGCGCCCCCCATTCCTTTGCCGGAATATGACCATCGAAGCGAATAAGCCAGGCCAGGTAGAAAGCAAAAGGAATGATCAGCAGGTCAAGAATGATCCGGCGTATGTACTGCTTGAGAAGGTCTGAATTGTGGATGACCATGGTTACCATCTCCTGATAGGGTCGGTGGTCTTGATAGAACCCTCATCTGGATTGTCTAGGACCATCTAAGAAGCACCGCCGCCGTTTTCATGAGAATGCGCATGTCCAAACTGAACGAACGGTTCTCCACATAGTACAAATCCAGGTTCAGTTTGTCATTCATAATCTTAAGATACTCTGCCTCCAGATTGGCGCTACTCAGTAACTCTTCCTCATTCCTGTATTTGACCTGAGCCAATCCTGTAATACCAGGCTTGACGGTCAACACAGCCCGTTGCTGGGGTGTATAGCGTTCAACCCAGGTGGGCGCTTCTGGCCTTGGACCGACCAGGCTCATTTCTCCCCTCAGGACATTGATCAGACCGGGCAGTTCGTCCAATTTGGTCTTTCGTAAGAACCTGCCTATCCCGGTAACCCTCGGGTCATCTTTGCAGGTGATTGCCGGGCCCTTTTGGGGAGCAGCGGCAACCATGCTTCGGAACTTGAGAATATGGAAAATCTTTCCCTGTTGACCTACTCGTTTGCCCTTGAAGAACACAGGGCCAGGCGAGTCAAGTTTGATCAAAACCGCAATCACAGCGAAGACAGGAGCGAGGGCGATCAGACCAATCAGCGCAACTGCAGTGTCGAAGACGCGCTTGACCATTGTCACAACTCCTGTCCCGATCTACCGCCGATTGCGCTGCACAACACGGTGCACGGCCTTGACCACATCATCCACGTCACGCTCGGTCATCCGTGTGTAAAGGGGCAGCGAAATCAGGCGCTCGTAGGCAGCGTCCGCGACGGGAAAGTCCGCGGGTTGAAAGCCGAAGCGATTCCGGTAATAGGGATGGCGATGTAATGGGATAAAATGCACGGAGGTGCCGATCCCTTCCGACTTAAGGCGCTCGATGAACTCAGCCCGATTGATTTCTAATCTCTCCAGTCGCAATCGAATCACGTATAGATGCCAGGCATGCCGGATGCCGGAACGGACGGTGGGTAGTTCAATCTCAGGCAGATCGCACAGTCCGGCGTGGTACCTGGCAGCCAATTCTGTTCGTCGTTGGACCATCACTTCCAGACGGGCCAACTGATGCAACCCCAACGCTGACTGCAAGTCTGCGAGGTTATACTTGAAGCCGGGGACGGAAACCTCGTAGTACCACGAACCTTCAGCCGAGTATCGCTTCCAGGCGTCACGGCTGATCCCGTGGAGCGACCAGACACGCATTCGTTCACCGTATTCGTCATCGTCAGTGGTGATCATCCCCCCCTCGGCAGTGGTGAGGTTCTTAGTCGCGTAGAAACTGAACACTGTGGCTGGGCTGAGCGTGCCCACGCGCCGGCCGCGCCATTCCGCCGCCACCGCGTGGGCTGCGTCCTCGATAATGAGCAGTCGGTGGACTTTGGCGATCTCGCTGATGCGGTCCATATCACAGGGATGCCCATACAGGTGCACCGGTATCACCGCTTTTGTCCGGGGTGTGATGGCGGCTTCCAGGCACTGCGGGTCAATATTGAGCGTGTCCGGTTCCACGTCCACGACGATGGGAGTGGCCCCCAGATGGACCACTACGTTGGCCGTTGCACAAAAAGTCATCGTCGGCACAATCACCTCGTCCCCTGGACCAACGCCTGCGGCAGCCAGCGCAATGTGTAGCCCCCCCGTGCACGAATTGACGGCAATGGCATGACGAACACCGATGTACTCAGCAAAGCGGCGCTCGAATTCTTTGGTCTTGGGACCGGTGGTAATCCAACCGGAGCGCAGTGTGTCCACCACTTCATCAATCTCAGCCTGCCCAATGTCGGGCTGATTGAATGGTAAAAACGTCCTGCGTACCGGTGCGTCAATTGAATTCGCGGTTGTTTGCATTGTTGCCATGCTTCTAATCATTTGTCCAGTAATGTAAGGTGAGTCTCATCATGGCGGGCTTGAACCCGACCTTAAGCCACACTCTTTGCGGAGGAATGTTATTACCCTGTGTGCCGACAAAGCAGAAATCGGCTTGGCGGTGTTCCAGCCATTCCAGGTTGTGGATCACCACATCAGTTACAATGCCCCGGTTGCGAAAATTGGGAGCCATAGCCCCCAGACCCAATTCGGCGATCCGAGCATTGCAGAACCCATCGTGATCGCTATGGTACTTCATTGTGGAATATCCAATGATTTCTCCATTGCTTTCGGCGACGGCAATGTGATCGGCCAATTGACCGGAACAGGCGTTGCGTATCCACTCGACCCATAACTCATTGCCGGCTTTTGGTGATAGGTGTGGATCCACATGGGAACGGTGAGGTATTGGGGCGTAGACCGTGCGCGCCAGTTTGATCAGCGCCTCTGTGTCAGTGGGCTCAAAATCACGGACCAGATGAGGGTTTGCTTTGGGAGGTATAGGCGACTTGGTCAGATTGAATATCCAGATGGTTTGAATCTCCATCGTTTGAAAGCCGCTACTCTCCAGGGCATGGATAGCGGACAGGTTGTCTATAGGTATCCTGGCCTGAAGATTCTGGCAGCCTTGTTCATGTGCAACCTGAAGGCTCCCCTGGACTAAGTCCTTGGCGACAGTTGATTGTCGGGCCGTATCCCATGCCCCCAGGTGATCCAGACGCCATATTTCAAAGCCAAAGTGATTCGTGTCCCACTCCAGCCGGTGCATCTGGGCAAATCCGAGCAAATCGCCCCTGTCGGATATATATCCTAAAAGACGAGTTTTCTCGGTTGCCAGGATTTTGTCCAGTTCCTGGCTCATCAGTGCCTGGCGGCTCTGAGACGTGACGCCACGGATCCACCAGTAGGGTAGAAAAGCATAGTTATCTATGACTGTTTGCTTCCAGCCGGTGACGGGATGAGTTTTTAGATCAATGATGGTCATCGCCCTCTCCTTGCGGTTGTGGCATCCCGAAGGGGTTAAGCCAGTGTGAGGTTTCCACACTGGAATTGCAGTTGAACTGTGCTATTGTATTAGCTTGTGGAGGATATGTCTCTTTTTGAAAACGACGTCTGCGGAGGGGCGGAATGAACTCAAGTATCGTATAGAAAGCGATTTTGCAATCCAGCCACAACGATTGGTGTTCCATGTACTCGATGTCGTACTTCAGCCGTT
>QMOC01000062.1 GCA_003648085.1 Chloroflexota bacterium | reverse complement strand
AGGGTTTGCATGCCGTCGGATCCCCAGCAGAGACAGCGGGGGAATCTATTCCTCGTGGCCGATGGGATGGGGGGGCGCAAGGCCGGAGCAATAGCCAGCCACCTGGCGGCGGATGTGATCGTTGAGAGATATTATACTGACACCAAAGAGGATGTCTCCGCTGGCCTGATTCGTGCCATTGAAGCAGCCAACAGGGCAATCCATCAGCAAGCCGAGGAGAATCCTGCCCAGTCGAATATGGGCACCACAGTGGTGGTTGCGGTAATACGGGGGCAGGAACTGCACGTCGCCAACGTGGGCGACAGTCGAGCCTATCTGATCCATGATGGAGAGATTGGCCAAATTACGCTGGATCATTCCTGGGTGGCAGAAGAGGTCCGTGCGGGCAGAATGACCCCTGAAGAGGCCAGAGAGCATCCCCAAAGAAATCTTCTCACCCGTGGGCTGGGCCTTGATGCTCAGGTTGAAGTGGATACCTTCCAGAGAAATTTGGAATCAGGAGACATCATCGTTCTGTGCTCTGACGGTTTAACGGAGTATGTCGAGGACGATGAAATCAGAGAGGTGGTCACCAGTGAACACTCCTCCGCTGCACTGGCCGTGAAACGATTAGTCCAAATGGCCAGCGATAGAGGGGGGGCGGACGACATCAGCGTCATCGTAGTTAAGGTGAGTTAGTGAAGCCATCAAAGGAGATTTTCGCTATGTTTAGGAAATCACAGAGTATAGTTGGCAGTCTGATAGTCTGCCTCACTTTGTTGTTCACGTTGGTGGTGCTACCAGCCCAATCGCAGTCCAACGTAGCCCAAGTCATTATCACCGATATCATGGCCGAAGCCAGACCGGGTGAACATCCCCTGATCACGGCTTACGTGTCCGTATTGGATGATCAAGGCCAGCACGTATCGGGCCTGGGGGCGGGCGATTTCCTGGTCGAGGAGTTCACTAACCCGGTTTCCAGGATTTCGGTCTCGCCGGAAAGGCAGGGTGTGGCGGTTGAGTTGCTAGTGGACGTGAGTGGCAGTATGGAGGGCCTCGGGATGTCGCCTGACGGCAGGCTGCAAGACGTCCAGAGTGCTGTGGGGCAATTCCTGGGAAGCCTGCATGACGAGGATCTGGCGGGTATCTTCACTTTTTGTAAAAAAGTTGAGCAAATCCGACCTTTGGAAAGAGGCGTGAGTGGTGGGATCGCCTTCACCATACCGACTGATCCTGCACTTCAGTTCACATGCCTCTTTGATGCTATGTGGAATGCCATTGAGGACCTGACCGGCGGTGAGAAGGAACTGGGGCCTGAATTCGCTCGTATGAAGAAGGCCATCTTCGTCTTCTCCGACGGGGCGGACAGTGGTCGCGATGCAGGCTGCCTGCACGACCTTACCGATGTGAAGAAACTGCTCATAGCCAGAGATCCGAAGGGGAAGATCTCGGTCTACGCCGTTGGCGTGGGTTCCGAGGAGGCAGGGGCTGACTTTCACGATTTGAAGAACCTGGCCGATATAACAGAGGGCGAGTTCATTCACTACTTCGGCAGGACTGAGCAGGAAATAGGAGGTGCACAAGGGGAACTGAATGGAGCCTTTGAGCGCTTCCTCACTCAGGGAGAGCAGTACGTCATTAGATATGGCACAGAAGCCTGTGCTGACCAGGTGACGCTCCACATAGAAGTCGGTGGGCAGGCGGACGAGGGGGAAGTCAAGATACCGTCTGTTGAGCCTGTTATTGACCTGAGCGGCGTGGAAGAGGGCCAGCGGGTCTCAGGGAGACTTGTTTTGGAGCCCAAACTTGTGCTTGAGCAGTGTCCCGTTAGGGAGGTGACCTATTTCGTTAACGGCGTGAAAATGGTGACTGTGGCTCCCCCCTTCACCTGGGAGTGGGACACTTCAACACTGCCCGATAATCCAAACTGCGGGCCGGTGGAGGTGGACCCCCAGGGCAATGGTTTGGTCAGGAACGTCGTTGTGCGAGCGGAGGCTGTGGATCAAAAGGGGCTTGTGGGGGCGGATGAGGTCTCCGGCCTGGAGGTGGAGATCCTGCATCCTGAAGTCGCAATCATTAAGCCCGAGGCCAATGCACATATTGAGCGCACCGGAAGATGGCGGACCAAGTTGGAAGACGCCACGCCAAAGGAGTTGCCCGTACAGATTGAAGTGACTTGGCCAGGCCAGCGTCGAGATATCGAGCGGGTGGAGTATTATCTGGATGGGCAGCCGGTCGAAACGACGTCCTCCCTGGAACCACGTGCATTGGACATCTCGGCCCTGGGAGTCGTTGGTGAAGAGACGCAACACACCCTGAAAGTTCGGGTGGTGGACGAGTTGAATCTGGTGGCGGAAGCCCAAGTCCCCCTGACTGTCAGTGTGTACATAGAGACCCCCCTGGACATTCTCAAGGGGCTACTCGCACTGCCCACGCTGATGAGTTTGGTGGCTATTGTAATCGCGTTGGTCGTTCTGATACTCTTCCTCCGCAGTCCAAAGAGGGCGATCGAAGTAGTCGCTGGAGGCGTCAGAAAGGTCACGGAATTCCTGGGCGTGGCTACCAAGGGGACGCGGCTTGTTCTGATCGAGAATGGCAAGGATGTGAGGCCCTACGCAGTGTACGACGTCACGCACTTGGGGCGCGATGAGAGCAGGGTTGATATCGCATTCGACCATCCTCTGGTATCTCGCTTGCATGCGACGTTAGTGAAAGAGGACGAGGACTTCGTGCTTTACGATCAGGGCAGCAAGAATGGCACCTGGGTCAATGAGCAGAGACTGCCATTCAAGGGACATCGGGTCCTGGAAAACGGCGACATCATTGACCTGGGGCGGGGAGGCATCCGGCTTCGCTTCGAAAGGGAAGGTGAGGCCGCAGGCGGAAAGGGAGATTAAGGTCACGAAGGGTGAGGAGGCTCGCCCAAAAGGAGGATGTGCTATGTTGGATATAAGAGCAGGTAGCAGGGTGGGGCCCTATAAAATCATAGCCCCTCTGGAAGAAGCAGCCAGAGGTGGTACATCCACACTGTTTCTGGCCCAATTAGCGCAGGTGGACAGGACCCAGCTTGTGATCGTCAAGATCGTTCCAGTGGAGGAGGGGAATGGGGAGCGAGGGCTTTTTGCGCTTAACGCCTTGCGCAAGGAGGTCGAGATACTCCAGAAACTTCGGCACCCCAGCATCGTCAAGGTTTACCCCATCCCTTCTCGAAACGGGCGCAGAGAGCATTACATCTCGAGGGCTACTAACGTGCCCGGTAATCCGTGGTTCTGCGTCTTGGAGTACCTGGGGGGAGGATCACTGGAAAGCCGCCTGCAAGAACTGGGAGTTATTCCCCTTGAAGAGGCAGTGGAGATCGCTTACCAAGTTGGGTCTGCACTGGACTATATGCACGCCAAAGGATACGTCCACTGGGACGTCAAGCCGGATAACATATTATTCCGCTATGCTCGGTCTGAAAACGGCATCATAGAGGCGGTTTTGACCGACTTCGGCATTGCCAGAAGCACTCACGAGCCCGCGGTAGTAGCCGGCAGTGTGCGCTACATGTCTCCGGAGCGTTTGAGGGTGCACCTGGGGGAACTGCCACCTGATCAGATTATGGATCAGCGGCCGGCCGACGTATATGCCTTGGGGTTGGTGCTGTACGAGATGCTGGCAGGCTGTCTCCCCTTCGTTGCTGAGGATGAAGAGGGCATCAAGTCCGCCATTCTTGAGGAAACACCTATTCCCTTAACTGACTTCAATTATGAGATTCCCCCCGTGGTCGAGGACATCATCTTCCAGGCCCTGGAGAAGGACCCCACTAACAGGCCGACTATGGAGGAGATGGTGACCATGCTGGATAGGGCTGTGCCTGCCCCACGGCTTGGTATGCCGGCCCCTGCTGTTCCTGGTACCGAATCAGCCGAGGCTATCGGATGGGTGACGACAGGGGCTATTCCACGCCGTGCCGGGCCGTCACGTGCGGGGGAACGGGAAGCGGAGAGGCCGGAGCGAAAGCCGTCACTGGTTAGGCGCTGGCGACCGGCTTTGATAGGGGCAGCGGTGGCGTTGCTGGTCTTCATCTGCGCGGCGGCCCTCATATTCCCGCAGAGTTTCCCTATGGCCCTGCCGTGGTCACCAACGGATACCCCGACGCCGACGGCGACACCCACCACGACGCCGACACCGACACCGGTACCGTCCCCCGTGGCGATCAGTATCAGCCCCAACTCCGCTTCGACAGACGAGGGGAGCGTCACGGTGACTATCATAGGTGAGAATTTCCAGGAAATCCCGGACGTGTTCCTGAGCGGTGCTCAGGGCGACATCCCGGCCACAGGGGTGAGGGTCTACGCTGCCGGGAGCAGGATGCAGTGCTCCTTCAATATTGCCGACGCCGAGCCGGGTGTATGGAGCGTGCTGGTGATCAACCCCGACGGTAGCTCCAGCGAATTGCCCGGTGCTTTCACCGTTGTCGCTCCGACGCCGACACCGACGCCGACGCCGATGCCGACCGATACGCCGACACCGACGCCGACGGTCACAAGGGTCTGGCGGCCACGACCGACGGCAACGCCCATCCCGCCGACAGCGACACCGCAGCCGTCGGGGGGTGGTGGGGGTAAGCCGAAGCCGACGAAGAAGCCCGCGTCGCCGCCTACAATACCGCCGCCATAGGCGATTTTGCCCGTAGTAACGACTTCAGTCGTTCAAACGAGACCAGAGCGACTGAAGTCGCCACTACGACCCGGTATAGACCTGGACACCGGTGATTTTGCCCGCAGTAACGACTTCAGTCGTTCAAAGCGAGGTCAGAGCGACTGAAGTCGCCAATACGACCCCCACATCTTGCGGTTCATCAGCCGTCGTACCATAAACGTGGGGGCTCCAAAATCCGTCAGACTCCCGTTAAACAAGTTGACCGTGGGTGGCGTCCCGAAGGTACTCTGTAATACTCTATATCGAGGAGAAAGAGCATGGAGATCACAATTCGACATAGGCGGCTGATGGTCGTTGCTTGCGCCGCCATCACGTGCATGTTACTTTGGTCCTTTGCCGCCAGTTCCGCTCAAGTTGCAGGTACTGTTGATCTTTCTCCTCCTGCGTCTGGGTTTGGGGCGGCGGAGGTCTCCCCGGATCTGCTGAGAACGCCCAGGAGCATACCCGCGGCCGGGGGCGAGTCTCTCACCCAGATTGATCCTTTTGAGCCTGACGACACCATAGACCAGGCAAAGAAGATCGTTATTTACACCCCGCAAGTTCACTATTTCCAAGTGCCGGGTGATGTAGATTGGGTGAAATTCTGGGCCTGGGCCGGTGTTGAGTACACGATCGAGACCTTTGATCTGAGCCCTATAAACGATACGAAACTTTGGTTATACGATGCAGATGGTACTCTGCTGACACAAAACGATGATGGGGATAATCCCCCTGCTTCCACAATCCTTTGGACGGCTCCTGCAAGGGGGACATACTTCATTAAAATGGCGCATCCCAAATTCCAGGGTGGGGATGGTTTCTCCTACTCCATACGCATCACTGATAGCGACGACCCCTGTGGCGAGGGCTTTGAACCTGACAATACTATGGACGAAGCCAAGTCAATTGACGTAGATGGCATAAGCCAGGAGCATACGTTTCACGGCTCGTGTGGTGGCGATGTGGACTGGGTGAAATTTGATGCTATAACAGGCACTGTGTACACCATCAAAACGTTCAGTTTGAGCGGTGGCAATGACACAATACTGGGGCTATACGATGCAGACGGCATCACGGTGACGGTGAATGGCGATGAAATGGTGAATGATGATGACCCGGAGAATCCCCCGGCCTCCAGGATTGACTGGATGGCCGATAAGGGCGGAACGTATTATGTGAAGGTAAGGCCTTTTAATCGCTACGCTGGCGGGTGCGATCTCAGTTATCGTCTAAAAGTGGAGACCTCACTGGACACACCCACGCCTACTCCTCCCCCCGGTGAGTGTGCTGACGAGTTTGAGCCTGACGATATCCCGGGTGGGGCTAAACCTATCGTTGTGAACGGCGACCTCCAGCGGGATCGCACTTTCCACGTGGAAGGCGATGAGGATTGGGTGAAGTTCTGGGCTTTCGCCGGCAACGAATACACCATCCAGACGCTCGACCTGTCTCCTGGCAATGACACGGTGCTTTGTCTGTACGACGCGGAGATTCGAGAGTTGGAATGTAACGATGATATTGACTATCCGGATAATCTGGCTTCCCGGATCATTTGGAGAGCCTCTGCAAGTGGGACATATTTTGCCAAAGTGAGGCATCACAGCCCCCACGTTGGTGGGTGTGGCTTCTCCTACTCCCTGGTGGTCACTAGCAGCGTCCTCTGTGAGGATGCTTATGAGGAGGATGACACGCTGGATCAGGCGCAGCCAATCACCGTGGATGGTCTATCTCAGTCTCACAATTTCCACGTCCCGTGCATATGCCAGGGTGAGCGTGCTCCCGATGAGGCGGATTGGGTAAAGTTCAACGCCGTAAAGGGTTATACGTACCGCATCAGGACATTCGACCTGGAGGGCAATAACGACACCGTGTTGGGGTTATATGACGCAGATGGTGTTACGGTGACGGTGAATAGCGATGAGGTGGTGAATGACGATTATGCAGACGATATTCCGGCCTCTGAGATCGTTTGGAAAGCACCTGTGGATGGGGTGTATTACGTGAAGGTGTCGCCCTTTGAGGCGACTGTCGGTGGTTGTGATGTCAGTTACCGCTTGGAAGTAGCCACGGTTCCCTTTTACTGTTACCTTCCCGTTATCTTCAAACCTCTCCCCAATAATCCACCTAACACACCGTCAACTCCTTCACCTTCTGACGGCGCTACAGGGCAACAGATTGATGTTGACCTGAGTTGGAGCGGCGGTGATCCTGACTCTGACGATACAGTGACCTACGATGTTTACTTCGGGAGCGACTCGCCTCCACCGCTCAAAGAGACCATCGGCCCCTACCCGGCTACACAGGCCTCTATAACTTACGACCCCGGCACGTTGGACTATAGCACTCAATACAACTGGTACATCGTGGCCCACGACAGCCACGATGCGGAGAGCCGGGGGCCAGAGGAAGGGTGGTGGAGTTTCACGACCTGTACTTGTAATGACGAACACGAGCCCGATAACGACCAGTATCAATGCCTGGATTGGCCAGCCCTCGAATCCGGCGAGCCCATTGCCGGCTATATATGTGAGGAGCACATACATCTGGAGGACAGCCAGCAGGTAGAGCGTGACTGGTATCACTTCGAACTCACCCTGGACGACTGGAATCAGGGTTTGAGAGAGATCGAGGTTGATCTTGAGGTGCCTGATACGGTAAACTACGACCTATTCCTTTGGGTCGGGGACCATTGGGAGGGATCCGAGAATACGGAGCCGGGTGCTGATGAGCACATTGAATGGTCCGCCCAGGGCATCGGGACGTATTATATAGTTGTGAAATCCCTCGGCGATTACGACAATTGCAATCCATACTCGCTTCAGGTTACCCTGAATCAGAGTCAAGGAGCGTCACGGATCTTGCACCAATTTTGGCGACGTGGGCTGTGGGGGAGTCCTTCATATAACCGGCTGCCGCAACCTTAAAAGTGTCACCTCCGGGCGGCAGTTAAAGCGCACTGCCGGGCGGACCAGTCCCACGCCCCGGTTGACGTAGAGCCACATCTCTCCCACCCGGTAGAGCCCGGCCGGGTATTTGCGGCCCAGGTAAGGCAGAAACGGCGGCCCGATGAAGGGCAACCGTACCTGCCCGCCGTGGGAGTGGCCCGAAAGTTGCAGGCTCACCCGCCCATCGGCTGCCACCTCGTCGGCGTAGTCGGGCTCGTGGGCCAGGAGCACGACCGTCGCGCCGGTCGGCACTCCCTTCAGCGCCTTCTCCAGATCGGCGTGCCGCTCCCATACGTCGTCCACTGCCGCCACCCACAGCCCGTCCGCCACCTCCCGTGCCGCGTTGCGCAGTACAGTCAGCCCGACCTCGGTGAGCGCTCCGGTGATGACGTCGGCGTCCGTCCAGTGGTCGTGGTTCCCCAGGCAGGCGAGCACGTTGCCGGCGGCTGCCAATGGAGAGAGGGCTTCCGCGCAAGAGGGTGCGTGCTCGGCGGAGCCTGTTACGTAGTCGCCGGTCAGTACGACCAAGTCGGCCCTCAGCCGCAGCGCCAGTTCCACCGCCCGCGCAACGTCCTCCTGTGTCACATCCAGTCCGCGGTGCAGGTCCGAAAGTTGCGCGATGGTGAAGCCGTCGAGGTTGGCGGGCAGGCCGGGGAGCGGCACGCTCACCTGGTTGAGTGCAAGCCAGTGGGGTTCGACGAGTGTGACGTAGCCCACTCCCCCGAGGGCCGAGAGGCCGGCTGCCGCCGTGCTGCCCAGCATCCATTTGAGGAACTGCCGTCGCGTGATCCTGTGTGCCATATGGCCTTTGGAGAACTCCTTCCTTGGGATGGTTCAATTACAAGCGAAATAGGTTGACACTTCGATGTCTGCTGCACACCGCCGCCCGGCGATGAAGTCGCCGGGCTACAGAGCAGCGGGGGATCAATCCCCCTTACTTGCCGCAAAGACGTTTTTCTGCTGTGTTGCGGCGTAAGCCCGACTCGTCGGGCGCCGCTTCGTAGCACGGGCACTTCATGCCCGTGCGGGCCGCTGGCATTGGCAAAAGCATTACGAGGTGTGAAGTGAAAGGTCACAATTGTCGCCCGATAATCTATTTGGCTTTGGTGTTGTTCCTCAGTACTAGCCTAACCTGCAATTACCCTGCCACGTTCGATGCGGAGGAGGAGAATGCAACAGCAACTCCCTCAATCCTCGCTCCCGCAGCGACAGCGGAAACCACCACGCCACGTCCCACCACAGTTGGCGGGGTTGACAAGTGGGCGCTGTGGGCCGGTGGGGCCACTCGGTTGCGCGGCGCCAATATTTACCAGCGTCGCGTTTACCCCGAACTGGACGGGGAGGAGTTTATGGGACCCGGCCCCGTCGGACCACCCTATACCCAGGAGGATTTCAATCGGCTGGCCGCGCTGGGTGCCAATTACGTCAATATCTCCCACCCCGGCCTGTTCACCGAGACCCCACCCTACACCGTGGATCTGGACATTCAGAACAATTTGGACAACTTGCTGAGCAAGATCGCCCAGGCCGATATGTTCGCCGTCATCTCCTTCCGCACCGGGCCAGGCCGGGCCGAGTTCAGCGTATGCTGCCTGGAGGACGTTGGAGACTGGTACGACGAGAGTTATCTCAATGATTCTATGTGGCAAGATCAGGACGCCCAAGATGCCTGGGTGGATATGTGGCGCTACACCGCCCAACGCT
>QMOC01000061.1 GCA_003648085.1 Chloroflexota bacterium | reverse complement strand
CCTGGACCATTGCCGCGCCGGAGGACGACGAGATCGCCGGCAAAGTCGCCTGCCGCCGGCACCGGCTCCTGCGCCTGCTGCGCGAGGCCGCCGACCAGGCCGCCGCCCCCACCGTGCCTGCCCTGGCCGCCGCCCTCGATGTCAGCGAGCGGACGGTCAAGCGAGACCTGGCCGCCCTGCGCGCGGCGGGCCACGACGTGCATACACGCGGCAGCCGTTGACCAGACTCTCGCAGGAAGCCAACAGAGCCGGTCCGCCGCCAACGTTCGAATGTCCAATGACAGGGAATGTTTAGAGCGTCGTCTGGGCACCGGTCATCTCCAAAAAGTCATTGCCGGTTTCTCGCACGTCCGCCCGGCGGTGAACCACCGGGCTCAGCCGGCCAAGCCCTGCGGGCTCATCTCAGCCCCGAAGGGGCTTCGCTTGTGAGTCGGAGGCTTGAGCGCAGTGGAGCCTCCGGCGGGCGAGCCCGTGCTTGGCAAGCAGCCTTTCGGTCAGCGGCTCCGGAGGGATTTTCGGCGCGGCTCCCGCACTAAGAATGTAGACTACGCGAAGGCGCAGGTTGTAGAGCAAGGTTGACCAGTAAGGACAGAAATGATATACTGAGAATACCTCAGGCCAAGGGAGCGAAGGGATATAAGCGAATGGCCGAGAAGATCCTGGCAATAGACGACGACGAGACCTTGTTGGAGTTGATACGCATATCACTTCAGCGGGAGGACCTCTCCGTCTTCACAACAATGAGCGGAGAGGAAGGACTTGCCCTATTCAATCAGATCGCTCCCGACCTGGTGATTTTGGACGTCATGATGCCGGGCATAGACGGTTGGGAAATCTGCCGTCGTCTGCGCAAGGTCTCCACTGTGCCCATCTTATTCTTGACCGTCCTGGATTCGGTGGAACACATAGTACGCGGGCTGCAGAGTGGAGCGGATGATTACCTGGTGAAACCATTCAGAGTCAGCGAACTGACAGCACGGGTGACCGCTCTCCTCCGGCGGACCCGTATGCCTCACGATCAGCCGGACATCCTGCGCTTTGGAGGCGGAGACCTGATTATCAACCGTACCGAACAGATAGTGTTTGCCTACGGTCAGGAAGTGTCATTAAGCCCCATTGAGTATAATCTGCTCGTCTACATGGCCGAGCGGGCCGGGCGCATTCTCCCCACCCAACTGCTCTTTGATGCCATCTGGGGGCCCTGGGCCGAGGCGGGACCCCAAAGTGTGAAGTGGTACATCTGGCAATTGCGGCAAAAGATCGAAGCCACTCCTAAAAATCCTCGTTTCATCCTCACCGAATACGGTAAAGGATACCGCTTTTCGCCGGAGTAACCTCCCTTTCCCAACTTCCCCGTTTTACAAACCCCATTCAAACTAGCGCATAGTATAATAAGTTTACGGAAAAAATAATTTTTCCTCCCAACCTGCCAACGGAGAGCACAATGTGGCAGGGTGACGCTCATCGAAGCAATTACCCGAGGCAGTCGCCAGGAGAAAGGCAGGCTTATGTCAAGCAAGATTCCCCGATGTAATTGCAGCGATTGCCGGAACGATCCAACCGGCGCTACGGCTACCTTGCACGCACAAATGAAACTGTTCGCCAGCACCTTGAACGAGAAACAGAGACGTTTGTTCGCAGGCCTGGAGGCTAATCGTCGTGGACGTGGTGGGCAGAAGAAAGTGGCCGAGATACTGGGCCTGTCAACCCCGACAGTGCGTCGTGGACAGCGAGAATTGGCACAGGGCGATATAACACCAGGAATACGCCGCCCCGGCGGGGGACGCAAACCCGTGAAAAAAGAACCTCCAGGTGTAGCAGAAGATAAAAAGACAGTTGTCTGCATCGAGGATGAACCCGACATGATTGACCTCATACGGCTCATCCTGGAGCATGAGGGGTTCAAACTAATCGGCGCTCTGGGCGGCCACGAAGGACTGGACACAATCCGGCAGGTCAAGCCAGATCTGGTACTTCTCGATCTCATGATGCCCAGGATGGATGGCTGGGAGGTCTACCAGTGGATGAAGGACGACGACGAGTTGAGGAGTATCCCTATCATCGTTGTCACAGTCTTGGAACGGGACATAGACAGGGTGCGGGGTCTGCAAGTGGACGATTATGTGATGAAACCATTCCTCCCGCGAGAGTTGGTGCGGAGGGTCAGGAATGTACTCGGCCTAGTAGTACAGCCCGACGGAAATGGAAGCGTGCCTAGACCAGGGCGTTGGGACTCGTCTGAGACTTTCAAAGTCCGATGAAGGGGGGTAGGAAGCGATGCTACGGCGCCATCTTTGGATGAAGGTACTTCTCTGCTTAGTCTTTCTGATCACAGGCTGTGGTCGCACCGACGTTACGCCTGCGGCCCCGACCACCACTTCAACTTTTGAGACGACCAGCCTCACTTATGTTGTGCAGCGGGGCAGGGTGACCAGGAAACTGGAGTTCACCGGACGGATCTCACCGGTCGAGGAAGTGCCGCTCTATTTCAAGACGAGCGGCTACGTGAAGCGAGTACTCGTCCAGCCTGGTGATCAGGTCAAAGCAGGTGATTTGCTGGCCGAGTTGGAGATCGCGGGCTTTCAGGTTACCTCGGCGGAGCTAGATCTAGCACTCGCTCAGGCCAGATTGACCCAGGCCGAGGAAGCCAACGCCTACGCCATCGCCCAGGCCGAGATGGCGCTGGAGACGGCCCAGGAGCAGCTGGCCCGCACCAGGGCTCTCCGAGCCACCTACGCCGCCGAAACCACCCGCGCGCGTGTCGGCCTGGAACAGGCAGAAGATCAGGTGGCACGGGCGGAGAGCGAGTATCAGGAAGCGTTGGACCGCCCCTGGGAACCGCAGGAGGTACGTGATGGATATGCCCTCGCTCTCCAGCAGGCCCGATGGAGCCTGGAAATAGCCCAGGCCACTTACGACCAGGCCCTGGCCAACGAGAGGGTCTACCAACACGATCTCAGGGCTGCGGAGATCGCCGTGGATCAGGCCAAGGCGGAGTTAGAGCAACTGAAGCAGGGTGTGGACCCCTCGCTGGTCATCGAAGTGCAGCAGGCGCAGCAAGTGCTGGCCTACTCGCAACTCACCGCTCCAATAGATGGCGAGGTTGTCTCCCTCTCACTCTACCCGGGCCGCTCCGTCGAAGCGTTTAAAACGGTCATCATCCTCGCCACCCCGTCAGACATCGAGGTGAGTGCCGGTCTCTCTGAGGATCAGTTACAGTATATGACCGAGGGGCAGAAGGCCACCATCTCCCTAAGCGTCAACCCAGACCGCAGTTGGATCGGCATTGTCCGCCGCCTGCCCTACCCCTATGGCACAGGCAGCAGCGTCGAGAGCCCGACCGGCCTCGATAATTCCACTCGTATCAGCCTGGAAAGGGACACCAGCGAACTGAAACTGGGCGACCTGGTTCGTGTGACCATCGTCCTGGAGGAAAAAGACGACGCGCTCTGGCTCCCACTAGACGCGATTCGTTCTTACCAGAACCGCCACTTCGTCATCGTGCAGGATGGCGACCGGCAGCGCCGCGTGGACGTCGAGTTGGGCATCCAGGGCCAGGATCAGGTAGAAATTCTAGAGGGCCTTGAAGAAGGCCAGGTAGTTGTTGCTCCATAAAACCACGGGGCTTTTCATCACTTAACTTAGCATTGTGAGAGGAACTGTATGGAACTCCGAGAAATTCTTCGTGTCATCCAAAGGCGACTTTGGCTAATCGTGCTCGGCACATTGCTGATCTCCATAGTTGTCTTTGCGGTGAGTAAGAACATGAAGCCCGTCTACCGGGCCAAAGTGACTATGATGATCAAGCAATCGTCAAGCATGCCTCTGGCGGATTACACCTCCATCCTGACAGGGGAGAATCTGGCCCTGACCTACAGCGCGCTGCTCAAGACCAGACCACTCCTGGAAATCGTCATCGCCAACCTCGGCTTGGACATCTCACCCGATGAGTTGATCGAGCACAGATTGGGCACCAACCTCATCCCAGACACACAGTTGTTAGAATTAACTGTAGAGGATACGGACGCACAACGAGCCAGTAACATCGCAAATGAGATCGCCCTTACGTTCATTTCTCTGCACAACACAGAGCAGCAACTCCAAAACATCGCTGTTCTCGAACAGGACGTGGTGAAACAAATGGCTAACTTGAAGGAAGCCATCGAATATAATCAATCGGCTATGGATCAATCGCGCATCTCATCCGGCATGTTGACAGAAGAAGAGACAAACCTCATACAGACCACTCTGTCCAACCAACAACTCGCCTACGCCAGCCTCTTGGAAACTTATTTGAACATTCGGCTTACCCAATCCCAGTTGCTTGACGTCACTGTAGTTGAGCCCGCGGTCGCTCCTACAGAGCCCATTCGACCCAACATTGTCATCTACACCTTCCTGGGCACCTTCGTCGGTTTTGTACTCAGTGCAGGTGTGGCTTTCCTGGTGGAATACTTGAACCGCTCATTTGAGACGAGCGAGGAGATCAAGCAGATCTTACCTCTGCCCACGTTGGGTACGATCCCCCGACTGCAGGGCAAAGAGCGAAACGGTAGACTAGTCACGTTAGCAATGCCGGTCTCCCCTGCTTCCGAAGCCTACCGCGCTCTACGGACTAACATTCGCTTTGCCAGCGTTGACGAACCATTGAAAACTCTGCTCATCACGAGCGCCGAACCAAAAGCGGGCAAGACAACGGTAGCGGCCAACTTGGGTGTCGTGTGCGCTCAGGCTGGACTCCGAGTCGTGCTGATAGATACAGACCTGCGTTTTCCCAATCTCCATCAACTATTCGATCTCAACAACCACACCGGTCTAACCGATCTCCTGGTGGGCAATGCTCGAAGTGTCAAAGAATGCATGATGGAGACAGGAATTGACAATCTGCGCGTGATCACCAGTGGTCCCATCCCCCCCAACCCTTCAGAACTGCTGGGCTCGAAGAGAATGGAGGCCGTGCTGGCCGAAGTCAAACAGAGCGCAGAGTTAGTTATCCTCGACACGCCCCCTATGCTGGCGGTAACTGACGCGGTGGTTCTGGCCTCCAAAGCGAGTGGTGTGATTCTGTTAATCGAAGCCAAGCGAACATCCCACGAGGCAGCCCGCCGGGCTTATGAGTCCCTCCAGCGCGTCGGCGCAACGATCTTGGGAGCCGTGCTGACAAAGGCTAAGCCTGAACGCAAAGCCTACTACTACTACGCTGAGAGGGCACGGCCAACTAGACATCCGTTATGGAAACGTTGGTTAGGCGGTTTTGTCAAATCTCGGTGAGTCCAGATGACAATATCAAGTAGATGGGGAGACCCAGCCAGGTCTGCACAGGCATCGTTAAACGACAAGCCCCGCCGGCCATGGGCAACTCAAGGGGACATAGGATATATGGCAGCCCTCGTCTTGGCGACAGGGTTGAACATCCTGCCGTCCGCCATACGAACCGGCATCATCCGTTGGTCAAGCCGAATGGCAGGCACAATTTGGCATAAGACAAATCGAGGAACCGTACGTCGCGTACGTCACCATTTGCAGGTTCTGTTTGATTATGAAGAGACCAACACAAAACTGGAATCCCTGGTACACGACCATCTCGTGCTGAGCAGTTGGAATGCCCTCATTCTTAACCTGCTGCCCTCGTTGCACGATGAACATTTGAATCGTCTGTTACAGATTGATGGGCTGCACCATCTGGGTGAACTCCAAAAGCAGGGCCGGGCAATACTGCTGTTGGGCGCTCACTACGGTGCTTATGGCTATGCGGTCGCGGCCACGTTATCCGCCCAAGGTTACCCTACATGGTTGGCAGGATATGGCGGCAGCCACACACCACCACCACAAACCAGCCACTTGTACAACAAACTCTACTGGCCCAAGGTCCAGCATCTGAATCAGCGCATCCGAATGACAACCATCACTCCAGGCGGGAAGCCGCAACCCGAACTGGTCAAGGTCTTGGAACAAAAGACCGACATATTCTATCTGTTAGCAGATCAGTACTTTATTGTCCGCCCTGGTCAAGATCACCCGGCACACCTGGTGCCGTTACGCTTTTTGGATCACACCGTCTATCTGGACGTAAGTGGGGTTCGATTAGCCAAACAAAAGGAGGCCCAGCCACTGACAGCCCTGCCCGTGAAAGACGGCTACCACCGGCATGTGTTGATTGAACCGCTGGAGTGGGCCAGTGATGGCACAGCAACGGCGGATATTGCCCAGGACCTCCAAGTTTATCTCACTCGTCTTGAACAGCGTCTGCTGGAATACCCGGCGCTATGGCGTGATTTGCGGCGTCCTGATCTGCTCCCCCGCATGGGAATATTTGAGAGTTAGGAATGAGCACTCCTGCCTACAGCATCTCTTCAAGGCTATCTCTGCGGGCCAACTTCTCGTGGACCTTCGTCGGTAACGTGGTCTATGCCGGCTGTCAGTGGGGAATGTTGGTCGTCCTGGCAAAACTCGGTTCGCCGGAGATGGTTGGTCAGTTCGCCCTGGGCCTGGCAATCGCGGTGCCGGTCATGGCATTCGCCACCCTGAAAACGCGGCTCGTCCAGGCGACCGACGCCAAGCGCGAGTACTTGTTTGGAGACTATCTCGGCTTGCGATTGATTACCACGGCGCTGGCGCTACTGGTCATCGCCGGCGTTGTGCTCGTATCTGGTTACCGCCTGGAAACCGCTCTGGTCATCCTGGCCATAGGGGTGGCCAAGACTTTCGAGTCCATCAGTGACGTATTCTATGGGCTGCTCCAGCAGCGCGAACGCATGGATCGTGTCGCCAAGTCACTGATGATCAGGGGTGTCCTCTCGCTACTCGCTCTGAGCGTCGGGGTCTACCTGACGGGCAGTGTCTTTTGGGGAGTGGTGATTTTGGCCATCGCCTGGGCTTCGGTCCTGATCGGCTACGACATCCGCAGCGGTGCGTTGATGCTCAGCAACCTGACCCCCGGCGAGGGTGATCGGAGGGCAGTAGTACGTCCACGCTGGGAGGTGAGAACGCTGGTCAGGCTGGCGTGGCTTGCACTGCCGCTCGGAATCGTGGTGACGCTGGACGCGCTCAGAACCAGCATCCCCCGCTACTTCGTTGCGCAGTATCTGGGAGAGTATGGGCTGGGCATCTTCGCCCCTATGGCCTACTTAAAGAAAGCCGGCAATACCGTAATTATCGCCTTGGGGCTATCGGCCTGCCCACGCCTGGCAAAGTACTACGCAGCAAGGAACGGCCTGGCATTTCGCACATTGCTCCTCAAATTGGTGGGCATCAGCGTGCTGGTGGGCGGAGCCGCCGTGTTGGTGTCCATCGTTGCTGGGCGCGAGATACTGACACTCCTCTACCGACCCGAGTATGCCCAGCATCAAGACGTGTTCGTGATGCTGATGGTGGCAGCAGGAATTGACTTTATAGCAACGTTTCTCGATTATGGAATGACCGCAGCCAGGTACTTCCGCGTGCAGGTGCCTTTGCTTGCTGTCGTCACAGGCACCGCAGCCCTGGCCTGCCTCTGGTTGGTCCCGCCCTACGGGCTGCGTGGGGCGGCTATGGCCGTCATCCTCGCCACGCTTGTCCGACTAAGTGGCAGCCTGGTCATCGTTTTATATGCGCTGCGTGCGCTTCACAGGCACACCACAAAGGATGAGCACCATAGTGTAAAAATGGGCAAGGCCCAGCCGGCATTGACAAGTCAAGCACGGAGTTCCAGTCATGAATCTTATCGTCACGATTGATCACCGCTTTGCCCACACACCCGACGGTGCGATGTGGACAATGACGTCGTTCACATATCCCTTCTGGAAACGCTACCTGGCCGTCTTCGATCACGTGCGCGTGGTGGCGCGTGTGCAGGATGTCCCTTCGGCCGCCCCCAACTGGACGCGCTGCGACGGCGAAGGGGTCTCGTTTGCAGCCATCCCCTACTACCACGGCCCGTGGCAATATCTCCGGCGGGCCCGGCAGGTCCGCCGGGCAGTCAGAAACGCCGTTGGCGCTGACGACGCTGTGATTTTGCGCGTCCAGGGGCAGATTTCTTCCTGCCTCAGACCGTTTTTGCGCCAGACTGGTCGTCCCTACGGCGTGGAGGTGGTGGGTGATCCCTACGATGCTTTCGCGCCCGGTTACGTCACGCACCCCCTGCGCCCATTCTTACGATGGTGGCTTCCCCGCCGGATGAGGGAGCAATGCGCTGGTGCCTGCGCGGCCGCCTACGTCACAGAGCATGCTCTTCAGCGCCGGTATCCGCCTGCGCCGGGTGCTTTCTCGACCCACTACTCAAGCATCGTGTTGCCCGATGCAGCCCTGGCGTCTGCTGCCCGCCCGCTACAGGCCCAGCAACGCACATTCACCCTCATCATCGTAGGCACATTGGACAACCTCTCCAAAGGCCCGGACGTGTTGATCGATGCCGTCGCTACATGCGTGCAGGAGGAGGGGCTTGACCTCCATCTGGTCCTGGTTGGAAGCGGCAAGTACCAACAGGATTTAGAGGCCCGGGTCGCGACGCTGGGGCTGGACAGCCGCGTCCGCTTTACGGGCTGGTTACCTGCTGGGGAGGCCGTGCGTGCCCAGTTGGATCAGGCCGATCTCTTTGTCCTGCCCTCCCGACAGGAGGGCCTGTCCAGATCAACGATCGAAGCGATGGCCCGGGCACTGCCCTGCATCGCCACCACGGTGGGTGGTACCTCCGAACTGCTGCCACCTGAGGACCTGGTGCCCCCAAACGATGTGCCTGCACTGGTACACAAAATCCGCGAGGTAGTGACTGACCCGGAGCGCATGGCCCGCATGTCGGCCCGCAACCTGAAGAAAGCCAATGAGTTCAGAGAAGAAATTCTCAGCAAACGCTGGACGGCTTTCTATCGCTATGTGCGGGAGAAAACGGAAGAGTGGCTAAAAACCAACAAAGGAAAATTATGAAGAGGTGTTCTAAGTGTATTCTTCCCGAAAGTTATCCAAGAATAACCTTTGACGAAGAAGGGGTATGCAACTACTGCAGAGGCAGTATTAGATCGCTATTACATAGAAACGAAGAGGATCTCCAGCGCATTCTGGCGCGTTTCCGGCACAAAGGAAAATATGATTGCATCGTTGCACTGAGCGGCGGCAGGGATAGTACTTTTGTAACGTATTATGCCGTTGAGGAACTGGGGTTAAATGTGCTGGCCGTGACATGTGACAACGGGTTTATGCCAGAACAGACAAAAATAAACGTTGCAAATACAGTAGAGCGGTTGGGCATTGACCATATATATTTGAGGTACGATCATGTAAAAGACCATGCTAAAGATTTTATCTCGTCGTGGGTTCGCAAACCATCTCCCGCGATGATTGCATTTCTGTG
>QMOC01000060.1 GCA_003648085.1 Chloroflexota bacterium | reverse complement strand
CAGCGTGTCTTTTTCATTATCTTACGATGCTTGTGTTTAGATATCTTCTTCTTGCGCCATTTACGTGCACCAGCCATTAAAACACCTCCCGAGTTTTTAGATCCGCAATAAGTCACAGCATTCTAACGACATACTTTGTATCTGGACACTGGCGATTTTGCTCGTAGTAACGACTTCAGTCGTTCAAGGCAAGGTCAGAGCGACTGAAGTCGCCACTACAACCCAAGACTGATCTAACTGCCAGCCGCTGACGGTTGATCGCCGGCCGGTTGGGTACGCTTTATGGGCAACAGCACAGTGAAGGTGCTCCCCACACCGGAGGTACTCTCCAGCCTCACTTGCCCGCCGTGTGCTTCAACCAGCGATTTGACGATGGAGAGCCCCACGCCCAAGCCACTGGCCTCCACGGCCAGAGGATTCGTGGGACGATAGAAGCGTTCCCAGATGTAAGCCTGCTCCTCAGGTGGAATGCCAATGCCGG
The DNA here is from genome assembly GCA_003648085.1 of Chloroflexota bacterium. Lineage (GTDB taxonomy): Bacteria > Chloroflexota > Anaerolineae > B4-G1 > B4-G1 > B30-G15. The sequence continues at coordinate 8,868 of QMOC01000060.1, read as the reverse complement.
TATCCGAGACCCAAATGGCACAGTACATCGGCGATTTCTCTCTGTCCCCACATACTGGCCGGGCACCAACGGTGATGCGCCCACCTGGATAAGTAAACTTAATCGCGTTGCTGACCAGGTTATCCAATATCTGCCGCACCCGCGCTGAATCTGCTTCAATCAGGGGCAGGCTCCCGTCAAGTTCCAGGCTGATCTCCAACTGGCGGGCTTCAAGTTGGCCCTGGAAGGAGAGCACGACGTCACCGATGAGTAGATGTAGGTCCGTCTCCTCGTACTCCAGTTTGAGGGATCCCTTCTCAATCTGCGAGACAGCGATGAGGTTGTTGACCAGGCTGACCATACGGAGTGCGTTGTTGTGGATAATTCTGAGGAAATGAGACTGGGCCTCGCTCACGTCTCCGACCATGCCGGTGCTGAGGGCCTCAGCATATCCCCGGATGGCTGTGAGAGGAGTGCGGAGTTCGTGAGAGACAGCGGTGATGAACTCGCTCTTCGCTCTTTCGGCCTCGGTCTCCTTAGTAACGTCGCGCAGAATAGCCACGATGCCCAGGTGGTCGCCGGCCGGCGTGAGGACAGGGGCCGCGTTGACGTGCACAATTTTACCCTCCAGTTCAAGCATCGTCTGGAGCGGGGTATCAAACCCGGCGATCTGTTTCCAATCGGTCTCCGGCTCTAACGTCACACGGTCCATCAGGCCTTTGAGCGAACGCCCTAGGATGCGCTGGCGAGAGGCGCCCAGGATGCGCTCAGCAGCAGCGTTGACGATGATGATGTGGCCTTCCTTGTCACCGACAATCACCCCCTCGGCGATGCTCTCCAGAATGGCCGCTCTCCTACGAGATTCCTCCTCTTGTGCGTGCAGTAACTCGGTCAGGTAATTGGTTTGTGCCTTAAGATCATGGTAGAGGCGAGCGTTCTCAATGGCAGCAGCAACCTGCACGGCGACACTCCGGCATAGTCGGCCTTCGTTCGGTCCAAAGGCACGCTGACTGCGATCGTTTCCCACGACCAGGGCACCCAATATACGGTATTGGCGGAGGAGGGGCTGCACGATGGTGGGGCCGGCTTCCTGACTGCCAAGCAAATCGTACAAAGCCCGTAAATGCGGATTGTCGGTCTCATCGTTGATCCTCAATTGCTTGCACCGCTGCAACGCATAGCCCAGCATAGGTTGTTCAGCAAGAGGAAGAACTGGTTGCGCGGCCGGCCGTCCTGCACGTTGAAGAAGAGTGTACTGAGCGGCCAGACGGATGGTCCCGGGCTCGTCGGAGTTGAGTAAGAAAACAGCACAGCGGTCCGCGTCCATAGCCATAGCAATGCTCTCAACCACGCGGGGAAGAATAACGTTCAGGTCGAGAGATTCGCCAATAGTCCGGCTGGCCTCAACTAGGAAGAGCAATTCTCGCGTCTGGCGCAGCGTTTCCTCACTTACAGCCTGTAACTCCTGGCGATAGGCCCACATATCCTGCATGGCGCTGCGATAAACAGCGATGGCGAAAAGGGGATAGCCTGCCAGGTTAATCAACCGCCCCAGTCCAATCAGGGTAGTTGAGAACTCTGCACCATACTGACCGGTCGTCAAGAGCAATGAAGCCACGCCCAATGCGGCAAAACCAAGGCTAAGAATGGCAAAGCCCAATATTGGCAGCAAATGAGCCTTCCGCCCTCGGTGATACAGTAGAATCAGAGCCGGTGTCAGGGCCAGGAATATGCTCACCGTATACCAGAGGGATTGTTGCCAGAAGGTGACGTACAGGAGATTGGGGGTCTGTGCCAGAGCACGGTACCATCCCGGCAGGAAAGTGGCAATGCACAAGAGCGTTATACCGAGGCCACAGAGCAGATGAAGCCTTCCGGCGCGACGGCCAAGGACGGGGGTTAGGAAAGCCCACCCCAGAAGCACGAGGCTGGCGACTTCCATGCCGCTGATAAGTGGGGCAACGATGGCCGGACCAAGTGGCTCGCCGAGCAGTAACGGGATACGCAGCGCCAGCAGCCCTGCGAAGGCCCATAGAATACGGCGATAATCGGGATTGCGGGTATGGCGCCATTCGATGAGCGCAATACCGACCATCGCTTCCAACGCCAGAAGAATTAATGTGTGGTATACAAAGGTGCCAGGGCTGACACTAAGCAAGTTGATGAGGAGCATGTATCCGCCTCCGAGACACCCTCTATCTGAACCCTCGCCGCCCCCCTCCGCCGCTGCGTCGGCTACTGCTTCGACTGGGGCTCCAACTGCTTCTGCTGCTGCTGCTCCAACTGCTGGAACGGAAGGAACGGCTTCTACGACTGCCGCTGTACCCTCCGCCACCCCCGCCCGACGAGGATGTCTCCAGGATATCACCCAGAATCTTCATCATGCTCGTGCCCACATCCCACGTTATCTTCGTCGCCTCGCCCGCGCCCCCTACTACTACCTGGAAGGGCGATGGCTCTACCTCGCCCACGGCAGCGTCGAGAAGTGAGCCTAGCGAACGGCTGGCCCGATCGAGGGAGCGCCCCAGGCTGTTCGCCAGCCCGTCGAGGGAGAGGTCAGCCTCGACGGGATGCTCGGCCAGCGCAGGGCGCACCTTCGCCGCTCGCGGGGGTTCGGCTTTCGCCGTGCCCAGCCCCTTGACAGTTCCCACGATGTTGGACAGGCGAACCTTCCGCCTTCGCCTCCGCTCAGCCTCAGCCGCCGTCGCCGCGCCCACCTCTACCGCTACCGGCACCATCCACACCGGTACTCGCGCTCCCATCTCCTCCGCCTGCCGGAGCACCACCTTCTCCACATCCAGCGCCACCGCGTAGGGGAAATACCGGTCAAGCACCGCCTGTGCTGCCTCCAGGTCGCCGTAGCGCTTAAGATTCTTCAAATAGCGCCGGAAGGCTCGCCAGCGCTCTGCCTCCTCAACCCCCAGCGTCGTGCGCTGCGGCATCCAGCGGCTGATCCCCATCAGCATCAGCCCGACCACAGCCAGCCCGGCCGGGGGAGCGTAGACCACCCACCCCAGCGAGGAACTCAGGCATACCATAACCGCCGCCAGCACGCCAGCGGCAATGATCACCCGCTGTCCGGCCCAGTTCCAACGCCGTCTTGCCTTCCCTGGCAACATCGAGAAATACTGCGTTGCTGCCTCCCCCATCTGCTCGTAGACGGTGGGCAAGATGAGGGTAAAGTCCCTCCGGATTCTAGAGAAAGAGGTTACCCGGCCTTTACCAACAAGTATCTCCACCAGTCTGTTGAACAGCGTGCGCTCGTGCTCTCCCAGCGTCACCTCACCACCGGCCACTCGTACGACTTCCTCCTTGCCGATCTTCTTTCCCCAGTTCAGTGTGATGGTGAAGTCCTGCTTTCGCAGGTCCACACTGATGAGCCCCAGCGTCGCCAGATGTAAGAGGTCGGCCAGGACACCCTTAACGGTCGGTTTCTCGTCTACCAGATAAGCGACGATGCCTGGCGGCAAATCGGAGGGCGGCTCGGTCAGGTACTCCGCCACGAGCGGTGCAGGCCGGTCGCGTCCCCAAAGGTACCAGGCCACCAGCACACCCGCCAGCCCCAGGATAGGGAGCAAAAAGCCCAGCATTCCCAGCGCCAATTGCCAGCGGGCGCGGCTGACCGCCGCCCGTCGCTCGGCCTCAATGTGGGCCTGTTCCTCATCCAAAGCCCGCTCCAGATCGCGCTGCCAATCCGGCTTCTCGGCTGTCGTTGCGCCGGTCGGTAGGCGGATACGCACCGACCACGCCTCTCCCGCCGGTACCGGGCCGTCGTGGGTCACCTGGAGCGTTCCATCCGGCTGCACGGTCGTCGTGCCCCCCTCGACGGTCACATCCCCGGTGTTCACGCCTGGGGGGAGGTGCAGCCGCGCGCTTGCCGTCCCCACATCCACGTCCCGGTCCGCAAAGACGGCGCTCCAGGCGATCTCCTGTCCATCAGTGAACACGCGCACAGCACCCAGCACTGTGTAACTCAGCCTGAAAGTTGCACTGTCGCCGGCCTCCAGGGGCGGGAAGGCCCACTCTACCAGCGTCGAGCCCACCTGATCCTCGCGAATGACGACCTGCGTGCCGTCGAACTTCACCCAATCATCCCGGCCCCCGTCCTCCTCTACGACGTAGCAGTACTCGCACGGATCGGTGCTGAACTCGAAGGCCCGTTCCCCCTCCCAGACCTCGACATCGGTGATCTGGTCCAGGTAGAGCCAGGGAATCTCGCGGTAGCCGTGATAGAGATAGCCTTCGTCCACCGCCAGCGTGTGCTCCTCCGTCACTGTGAGCCTGCCGTCGGGCGCGATGGTCATATCCACGTCCAGTGCCTGCCAGTGGTAGACTGTTCTCCCCTCGTCTATGGCACGCTGCCAATCCTGCACCGTGGCAGCGGTGAGGCCGTGGGGGAAGCCAACCTCGATCTCCAACGGCGTGCCATCGGGAATGGGAGCCAGCGCCTCGAAGACGACCGTCTGTCCATCGAAGACCTCAGCGCGAGTCTCCGTCCTGTAGGATTGGAACCACAGGTCGGCGGAGGATACAGGCCGGGGCAGGTGCACCGTCACCCGGCCAGCCTCGACAGGGATACCGCTCCGATCGTCCGGTACCGCTGTCCAAGAGAGCCTGTCCCCGTCGGGGTAGACCCATAACCCACCCAACACCCAATACTTTACGGTGAACGTGCGCACTTCGGTACCGCTGGTGGGCTCGTACTCCCACTCCACGTAGATCGCGTCCGATTCGCGGTCAACACTATAAGTTCCAGGCCCATAGCCTCCCGAATGGTACGGCCGGTCGCCCTCCCACACCTGCACATTCACCACGTCGGTGACGTAATCGAGGGGGATCTCGGCAAAGCCGGTGTGGAACTCGCCTTCGAAGCGAATTTGATACGTCTCGGCCACGTGCAACGAGCCGTCCGCCTGGATGTCAATGTCCACGTCGTACCGTTCGTAGGTGACGCTCTTTTGGGGTAGGGGGGCCGCAGCCAGACTTAGCAGGAGCAGCATTGACAATAAAAACGCTAACCGCCGTTTATACATCGCTCATCCTCTCCGGCCTTATGCTGGTAACTATTGTACCACGCTTGCGGGGCGACGGCAATCCCCAACCGAATCTCGGGAGTTTATGGCCCTAGCACAATGCGCCACGAGCCCATCAGCGGGTTTTCACCTTCCTCCACAGGGCAGGGCTCGATCCGCAGACCGGTGACCAGCGGCATCCCCAATTCGCCGATGCTGAGCGCATAACTCACACCTGGTTCGGCATTGAAATCCGCGTATCCCGCTCCATGCTGGGGTTTAAGCCCGGTCACGGCCCGGTCGGCCCCGCCCGGCCACGTCAGCCAGATCTCTACACCGGCCACACCCGCACCACGTTCGTCTCTCACCACGACTTCGATGTGTACCCTCTGCCCCGGCTCGCATATCTGCTCCTGTTCAACTACCCTCAGGCGAGATAGAAGTGGAGGCGTGGGAGTGGGAGGAAGAGGCGTGCCGGTTGGCTCGATGGTGGGGGTGGACAATGGCGAGAAGGCGTGAGGCGTGGGTGGCGGCGTGAGAGTGGGTGTAGCAGTGGGAGAAGGAGTGCAGGAAGGCGTGGGCGTGCAGGAGGGCGTGAGAGTAGGTGTGAGTGATGGCGTGCTGACAGGTACTAACGGCGGTGACGTCGGGGTGCGGAGGTAAACCAGCATCGCTGGGGTGTGCACGTCCAGCGCTTCGGCCAGCGTAGTCAGGCGACGCAGGATGTCTGCGGAACGGCCAGCGGCGGTATATTCCTCGATCAGCGCCCGCATCGCGCCGGCCACATCCTCGTGCTTGAGCCCATTCAGCCGCGCGCGGGCCCGTTCCATATCGCCGTCGGCCACGTACGAGAGTGCCGCCAGACGCACCCAATCCCAACGGTAATCGGTACGCAGCAACGCCGGGTACGTATTGACGAGTTCGACGGGAGCAATGACCCAAGTGTACGCCAGACCCAGCGCCAGTCCGATCACCAGCCCGATGATAGGAGCGGCCCGAAGTGATGATAAAGTGCTCACGGCGGCCCCTCCAGATACGGGATCAGCGTCGAAGTGGTGGCCCCAAGCGCCCAGGCCAGGCGGGCCAGGCGAGCGATGTCGTCGGCATCGCCACCCGCTTCGATGAGACGCTCCGCCAGTTCGACCACAAGCGTGGCAGGCTCACGCGGGTCGAGCAGTTTCAGCCGCTCGCGGGCCTGCTCCAGGTCTTCCTCCACCTCGTATGCGGTGGCGATCATCACAATGTAGTCGTCGCGGTAGTCCTGGCGCAACACAACCGGCGCGGTATTCGTATACTGCACCGGCCAGAGCCACCAGCCAATGATGAAGCCGAGCACCAGCCCTACCACCGCGCCAACTGCAGCCCGAAGAAGCCATTGCTTCGTCCGTTTGTTCACTGCACCCGACTCCAGATGCCTTGCTGGAGTCTGGCGAATTTTGGAGCCCCTCGCATTTGCGGTATGACGGCCGATGAACCGCAAGATATGGGGGTCGTAGTGGCGACTTCAGTCGCTCTGATCTCGCTCCGAACGACTGAAGTCGTTACTACGAGCAAAATCGCCAGAGCCCTGTGCCTTATACAAAAAAGGCGGCGCTGTGGGGCGCATACTCTGCCCGTGGGCGCCGCGATGGGACTTAACCCCGGCCCTGCTTGGACCAGGTGCCGGAGGTGGGAATGAACCCACATGGGCTAAGCCCACGCGATTTTGAGTCGCGCGCGTCTGCCTGTTCCGCCACTCCGGCTCAAAGAAAGTATACCAGAGAATGCGATTCTGGTCAACTATAAAATGGGGAGGTTTGGCCGTCACAGGCGCACAAGGAAAGGCTACACTTGCCGCCGAAACTGACTCTCGTAGAGTTCGCAGTACAACCCCCGCGCACCCAGCAGTTCCTCGTGTGTGCCTCGCTCGACGATGCGCCCCTGGTCGAGCACGATCACCTGGTCGGCGTTGCGCACTGTGCTCAGCCGATGGGCGATGACGAAGGAGGTGCGCCCTTTGAGCAGTTCGTCCAGAGCCTGCTGGATCAGCATTTCGGTGCGTGTGTCCACGCTGGAAGTGGCCTCGTCGAGGATCAGGATGTGCGGGTCGGCCAGTATCGCGCGGGCGATGGCGAGCAGTTGCCGCTGCCCGTGGCTCAGATTGTGCCCCCGCTCGCCCAATGGGGTCTGGTAGCCCTCCGGCAGCCGCGTGATGAACTGGTCGGCGTTGGCCAGCCGCGCTGCCGCTATGACCTCTTCATCGCTGGCGTCCAGCCGCCCGTAGCGGATGTTCTCCATCACCGTGCCGGAGAAGAGGAAGGTGTCCTGCAAGACGATTCCCATCTGCCGTCGCAGGCTCTCGCGGGTCACCTGCCGCACGTCGTAGCCGTCAATGCGGATCGCGCCCTGGTCCACGTCGTAGAAGCGGGCCAGGAGGCTGACGAGTGTCGTCTTGCCCGCTCCGGTCGGTCCCACCAAGGCCACCGTCTGTCCCGGCTCGGCCGTCAGGCAGATCTCTCGCAACACCGGTTCTCCCTCCTGGTAGGCAAAGGTAACGTGGTCGAACTCGACGCGCCCTCGGACGGGTGGCAGGGGTACGGCGTCGGGCGCGTCGGTGATTTCCGGCTGGGTGTCGAGTAGTTCGAAGATGCGCTCTGCGCCGGCCACCGCTGCCTGGAGTTGGGTGTAAAGATTGGCGATGCCCCGAATAGGTTGATAGAAGCGGCGCACGTAGGTGAGAAAAGCAATGATGGTACCCACACTGACCAGCGGCGGATCGAAGGCCAAGATCAGGTAGCCTCCGTAGCCGGCCACGATGGCCAGCGCGATGGTGCTGAGCACATCGAGGGTGGGGGAGAAGGCGGAGAGGATGGATTGAGCCTGGACGTTGGCGTCACGGTTGGCGGCGTTGATGGCCTCGAACTCGGCGACATTGGCTCGCTCACGCGCAAAAGCCTGCACCTCGCGCACGGCGGCGATGTTCTCTTGCAGTTCCGCGCTTACCTCGCCGATGGTCTGGCGGGTGCGGCGGAAGGCGGCCCGTGCCCGCCGGGAGAAGACCGTTGTGGTCAGGATCATCACCGGCAGCACCGTGAAACTGACCAGCGCCAGTCGCCAGTTGAGACCGAGCATAGCAGCGATGATGCCGACCAGCGAGAGGCTCATGCCGGTCAGCCGCACGATCCCGCCGCTGAAGACCTGGTTGATGACCTGAGTGTCATTGACCAAGCGGGACATCAAGTCGCCGGCCTCATGCCGGTCGAAGAACTTGAGCGAGAGGCTGAGGATGCGCTCGAAGATTTGCGTGCGCATACGGAGCAAGACTCGCTGCCCGGCCAGCGTCATCAGGTAAATCTGGCTGCCGGTCGCGGCCCAGTCCAGCAGATAGACGCTGAGCACCATGAGCATTGTCACGGTCAGGCCGGTGGTCCGGCTGGCGTCCTGTGGCAGAAGCCACTCCAGCCAGGCCGGGCGGGGTTGGTCGCCGGGTGCGACGAATTGATCCACTGCGACGCCCATCAAGTAGGGGGGGAGCAATCGCGATACTGTGCTGGCGACGATGAGGGCGGCCACGGTCAGCAGCAAGGCCCGGAATGGCCGGAGGTATGTCAACAGGCGACGGAGCGTTCGGCCCATCTCTATGGGTTTGGCGGCCTCCTGGGTCAGGCCGCGCATATGCCTACCGCCGAACATCATGGCGCTGGCTCCAATCTGTGGGGAGCGGTTGATCGTTTGCTATAGAGCATCTCTAGACAATATGTTCGTCGCCTGCGCAGGCCCGCACGGGCATGAAGTGCCCGTGCTACGAAGCAGCGCCCGACGAGTCGGGCTTACGCCGCAACACAGCAGGAAAACGGTCTTTGCGGCAAGTAAGGGGGATTGATCCCCCGCTGCTCTG
>QMOC01000059.1 GCA_003648085.1 Chloroflexota bacterium | reverse complement strand
GTGGAGAACCGCTGCTCGTCCAATGGTCGGACCTATGCTTACAACGGCATCTCGGCGGACGGCCCCGGCAACCCAGCGTTTGAACGCGCTGGCCCGACGCTGTACGCCCCCTCGATCTACATCAACATCTGGGGTTGGAACTCCACGGTGGAGGTAATGAACACCGGCTCCGCCACGGCCAACGTGCAGTTCCAGTTCAAGGGACGCTCCGGCTACGGCGACATTCCGTATCAAAGCAACATTCCTCCCAATGGTCGCACTACGATCGCGCTTGGGGGTGGCCCCTGGGTGGGATCGCTGGTGATCGAATCCACCAATGGACAGCCGCTGGCGGCGGTGGTACACGAGCATCACACCGGCCAGGCTGCCCGCGCCTACAACGTCTCGGCCGCTGGGAGTACCCCCCTCTACGTGCCGGCGGCCTACAAGAACCAGTGGGGCATGACCAGCGGTTTGACCGTGCAGAACGTCGGTAGCGCCTCTACTACGGCCTATCTCTACTTCTACGACCGGGATGGGAGATACCGCACCAGCCACACACTGAGCAACATTGGCGCCAAGCGAGCAGCAGGAGTGTGGTTGGGTAACGTGAGTGGGCTGGGTACTTCCTGGACCGGCTGGGTGAAAGTCGTGAGTTATGGGCAGCCGTTGGCGATAGCGGTGACTACCGTTCGTCCTGAAGGTTACTACGACTACACCGGCGCGAGCACTGCAGGTAACGCGGGCATCCTGCCTTGGGCGGCGAAGAACGCCGATGGGCGCACGACGGGCTACACGGTGTTGAACACGAGCGGTTCGCACGTGCAGGTGACGGCCACCTACTACGGCGGTGGGGGAAGTGTCTCCCATTCGGAGACGTACTCGCTGTCGCCAGGTGAGGTGGTGGGACGTCATCAGAGCAACGATCCGCTGCCTAACGGCTGGCAGGGTTCGATTGTGCTTCAGGCCAATGAGCCGCTGGTGGTGGTGATGCGGGAAGACGGCGTCAGCACCACCAGCGCGTATAATGGTGTCGCCCGGTAGCGTTGCTTTACAGTAGGACAACCCCAAAAGGTCCGTGGGCAATTCTGCCGCTTTTTCCTTTCCCCTGCGTGAAGGTGTGAATGCGATGACGAGAGCCGAACACTCTGATCTAGAAGGGGGCCGCCGAACATCGGTGGCCCCCTTACGCTTCCGCCCTAAGCAAGACTACGGACTGTAGTTCCGCATCACGGGGAATAAGAGATAGCGCAGCCAGACAGTGATGGCCCTGCTTGCCGTATCTCGGCCTGGGCAGGTGGTGGCGGCGGTCAGGGTCACCGTGTAGGTCTGCGCCGGCGCGGTGAGCGGGAAGGTGTGGCTGATGGGGTTACCTGCCCGTGTCGCACTGCCATCGCCGAAATTCCAGGTATAGGTGATGGGCAGCGTGCCTGCCGTGACGCTGCCGGTGAAGATGAACGTCCGGCCTACCAGGGCCGTCGGCGCAGAGGTGAAGTCGGCGCCGCTCACCGGAACACAGACCGTCGTCGTCAGCACACTACTATCGCTGACCGTCCTGTCGCCCTGCGAAGTGGCGGTGACGGTGACGGTGTCGGTCTGGCCTGCGCCGGCACTGAGTGGTACCTCCACCATCACCTGCACGCCGACCGAGCCCAAGGGGGCGACCTCAGCGGTGGTCGTGATGGACAGCGTGGTCGTCCAGACGTGGTTGCTCAGGGCCAGCGTGTAGGTGTCGGTCACACTGCCCAGGTTGGTGACGGTCAGGGTGTAGGTGACGCTCTCCCCGATGTTGCCGGTCTGCGTGGCGGTCACCGGCGTCAGGGCCACGCCGTAGGTAGGGGTCAGGACGGTGGCAAAGACGGCGGTGAAAGGCCCCCAGTCGCCGTTGTCGTTCTGGCCGTGAACTAAGAGGTAGTGCTGGCCCGGAGCCAGACCGGAGGTGTCCACCGTTGCCGTCACCACTTCGCTTGGATCCCCCCAGTCGCCATCGGCCGGGGCCATCGAGAGGCCGGTGCCGTCCTCGCCTGGGGCGTCAATGAAGTACTCGGCTCCAGCGATGGGCTGGGGCGAATCGCCGCAGCAGCGATGGTCGGCAATGGCGGCCGTCAGTTGCAGCGGCGTGCCCCGGGACACCGCACCTGGCACAGTGGCCAGACTCTCGGCGTCCGGGCCGTAGGCGGTCATATAGGGCGTGCGGGCGATCTTGTGGGCGTAGAGGAAGGCCGGTTTATTCTCGGCCCAGAAATTGCGGCCAGCGTAGCCGACGATGCAGTCGTAGGGCGGGAAGAAGCCGCGGCAGGTGCCGTACTCCGGCCCGACCTCAAACGTGTAAGAGGGGATACCGAACTTGCCATAGGTCCAGTCGTCGGTCGTGCCGTCCACCTCATACCAGATGGTCCCGCTGGCGTCGTAACCGTTGTAATAGGCGAACTTGCGTCCGATTGTCCGCAACTGGGCGTAATTGGGCGCGTCACCATAGTCGTCGAAGCCCCACGGCCAGAGCACCAGGTCGCTGTAACTGTGCAGGGTGATGAAGATGCCGGTGGTGGTGATCGGCGCGGCCGGCGGGATCTCGTCGTCGCCGTTAGGCCCGTTCTGATCCTTCATCACCGTGGCGAAGTAGTTTTCAAAGGCCTGGGTCTCCGGCTCCGAGCCCCGGCCGGGGCCGTGGTAGGTTTCGGAGCAGGGGTTACTGCTGGACCCGCCGCAGCAGTTCCACATGAAACTATGGTTGCGGTTCAGGTCTACGCCCCAGTAGCCTGGATAGGAACAGCCATCGTCCCAGTCCATATTTTTGCGGCGGTAGTTGCCAATGTTTTCCTCGTTCTTCCAGTGGCCGTCGGGGTTCTGCATCACCAGCACATAGGCCACGTTGTGGTTCACCAGCCAGGTGACGTCGGGGTCAATGCCGTAGCCGCCCTCACCACCGTAGCCCTCGGTCAGGTACTCGATGTAGCGGATAGCCAGTTCCGGCACGACCACCTCGCGGGCGTGGATAGCGGCGAAGAGGAAAAAAACGGGCTTATCCTCGATAGAGCCGTAGGCCGGGTCCTCGTTAGTGATGCGCAGCACCCAGATGTCGCGGTCGTGCTCGCCCGGCTGACCGGCCATCCAGGCATCGCCGATGTCAATCAACTCTGTCAGATCGGGAAAGGCAGCGTTGATCTCCTCCAGGAAGTCCACGACGTAGAGGCCATTGGAGTTGGGATAGTAATCATCGAAGTAATGATAACGAGGATCCAAAGGGGCGGTCACCCTCAGTCGGGCCGTTTTCCCGGCGTCAATCTCCAGGCGGTAACCCAGGCTCTCGAGCCACTCGTACTGGGCGGGCGTCACAGCAGCAACGACGTACTTGGCCTCGGGGTGGGCTTCCCAGATGTCCAGTTCCCCGGCCACAGCATTCAGGTGATCCCGGTCTCTGACGTAGAGCCGGACTACGACCGGTGCGTCAGGGGCAGGCGATGCAAAACACGACGGAGTCCCCGATAAATCGGAGATTCCCCGGCTGAAGCCGGGCCACCGGTCTCGTTCCGCACCGAGTACCAGTATAAGCGAAAGCACAAGACCGACAATCCGGACTCGGTTCATAGGTCAGGCGTTACGTGCCGGCGCGGTTTCGAGCACACTGCGCAAGACACCGGGGACGTTGGTGATGATGCCGTCCACGCCCAGACGGATGAGGCGGTGCATCTCATTCGGGTCATCCACCGTCCAGGCGTTCACCAGGTAGCCGCGCCGTCGCGCCCAGGCCATATAGCGTGCATTCACCATTGTGTGCTCAGGGTGGCGGGCCTCGTGGGGCACCAGCGGTGCCAGCCAGGCCCGGCGGAGGGGTAGCGGTAGCCCGGGGGCATAGAGCAGCCCCACCGGGATGTGGGGGGCGATTCTCTTGGCCCGTCGCAGAGAGAAGGGGTTGAAGGACGAGAGAATCACGTGATCGTCTAGGCCGTGCCGCTCGATCTGCTCTATGACTGCTCGCTCCAGCCCGTTGTCGCGCAAACTGGTGCTTTTCAGTTCGATATTCAAGAAGAGCCGGCCCTCCATTGCCTCCAACACCTCTTCCAACGTTGGGATGCGCTCGCCGGCGAAGGCTGGATCAAAGCGGGAGCCGGCGTCGAGGCGCTTGAGTTGGGCGAGCATCATTTCCGCCACCCGGCCGCTGCCATCGGTGGTGGCGTCCACGGTGAAGTCGTGGATGACCACCGGTACACCGTCGGCTGAGAGGTGCACGTCGAACTCGATGCCATCGGCACCCAACTCCACGGCCCTCTCGAAGGCGGCCAATGTGTTGGGCGGCGCGGCGGCGCTGGCTCCTCGGTGGGCGATGTTGAGCGTACTCGCCCTAGATCTCGACAAAGTAGGCATCGCAAGCACGATCAATCAGGTCTTCGCTCAGCACGGCCGGGACGTTCAGATAACGGGCGATGTCTATTAACTGATCCACGATGTCGCGGGGGTGGCAGGCCCGCCTGGGACGGTTGGGCTTGAGGTAGTGTTCCTGTATCAGGTAAGCCAGTCCCTGTTCGTCGTAAGGCACGCCTTTCTCCGCACATACCCGCCGGAAAATCTCGCGGTACTCATCCCAGGTGGGGTCTTTAATCTCGATTTTGTGACGGATACGCCGCAGGAAGGCCTCATCCACCAGATCGCGGGGGGCCAGGTTGGTGGCGAAGACGATCAGCACGTCAAAGGGAACTTCTATTTTGCGACCGGTGTGAAGGGTCAGATAGTCTACGCGCTTTTCTAGAGGCACGATCCAGCGATTGAGCAGGTCACGGGGCCGGACCTGCTGGCGGCCGAAGTCGTCAATCAGCAGCATGCCACCGTTGGCCTTCATCTGGAAGGGCGCCTCGTAATATTTGCTGGTCTCATCATACACCAGGTCGAGTGCCTCCAGCGTCAACTCCCCACCGGTCTTGATGACCGGCCGCTGGATGCGCACCCAACGCGGGTCGTGTGTCCGGTCGGCGGAAGGCGGCTCATCCTCCGCCAGCACGTGGTTGACGTAGTCGAAGACCCTGATGACCTGACCGCCTACCTCTATCGCGTAGGGGATGTACATCGCATCGCCCAGGATCATCTCACCGATGCTCTCAGCGATGGCCGTCTTGCCGTTGCCCGGATGACCAAAGAGGAAGATGGAGCGACCCGAGTTGACCGCCGGCCCCAGCCGGGCGAAGGTCTCCTCGCCGATGACCAGGTGGGCCAGGGCCTGGCGCATTGTACGCTGGTGAACAACGACTGCACCCAGAGGTTGACGGCCTATCGCCTCGGTATAGGCCCCCAGTGTGACCGGCGCAGGGCCGGCGTATTGACTGCGAGCCAGCGCCTCGCGTGCCATAGCGCGCCCCTTGTCGGAGATGGCGTATTGGTAGGCCGATTCAGCGAATCCTCCTGTTCCCTTCACCTCGCATAATTTCTCGCGCTTGAGGAATTCCAGCACCTGGTCTACCACGCCGGGATAGGGGAGGCTCATACGCTCGGCCAGTTCGTAGCCTGAGAGATAGCCCTCAAAGTACATGATCTTGAGTGCCAGATCGGTCAGGAATCCCAGCCCCAGCCCCGTCTCCTTGAGCGAGGTTGGCACGCGCGGAACGAAGGAGGTTGACGTCGGAGTGGCGGTTGATGCACGCTGTTTCATGTCCCTGCTCCTGTTCTCTCACTCACTCAGTATGCCCCTATCTCCCGCAGCCGCTCGTCGCCGATGCCGAAGTGATGGGCTATCTCGTGGCACAGAACGTGGTGGATGGTTGCACGTATCTCTTCCATCGTGCGGCAGCGCATCTCAATTGGGCGTTGGTAGATGGTGATCTTATCCGGCAGGACGAGGCCGTAGTTGTGGGTGCGCTTTGTCTGCGGGACGCCGTGGTAGAAGCCCAGGAGTTGTGCCGGATGACGCACGCCGGCCAGCCGCATTGTCTCCCGGCTTGGCCAACCCTGGACTACAACCTCGACGTTGTCCAGTTTCTCCCGGAAGATCTCGGGCAGGTCGCTCAGGGCCTCGGCCACGAGGCGCTCAAAAGCACGACGGTCCATAGCAAGTACATTATGCCCGCTAAGGCAACATCAACGCAGCAGTGTATTCCTCGACGAAGCGCGGATGGGTGGTCAACTCGACGTATTCCACGCGGCGGGCGATCTCCTCGGCGACTCTACGACAATGACGGGACACCAGCGCCAGTTTAGCGCCTATGCCAGCAGCGTTCCCCACCTGGACGAACCGCTCTCGGGGCAACGGCGGGAACATCCCCACCGCCAGCGCACTGTCCACGTCCAGGTAGGTCCCGAAGGCCCCCGCCACCACCACCCGCTTGATCTGGTCCGCTTCCAGCCCGGCTTCGCTCAGCAGCACCTCAATCCCGGCGCGGATGGCTCCTTTGGCCAGTTGGATCTCATTCACATCCTTGCGGGTGATGACCAGGTCGCGGGGCGCACCCCGCTCGCCGGCCGGGACGAGCAGAAACTCGGACCCGCTATCCGCCGTGCGGACGCGGGGATGGCTGCCCAGCCTCATCGCGCCGTTGGCCCTCAGCACGCCAATTCGTCGTAGTTCGGCCACGCCGTCAAGCACGCCGGAGCCGCAGATGCCCACCGGCGGCGCGCCATCAATCGTCTGATACTCGACCTTCTCGTCAACCAGCCGCACCCATTCGACCGCTCCCGGCGCGGCCCGCATCCCGTCGCGAATGTGGGCCCCCTCGAAGGCCGGGCCGGAGGCGCAGGAGCAGCTCAGCAACCGCCCATCCACCGCCAGGCTGATCTCCGTATTGGTGCCGATATCGAGCCCCACGGCGATCTCACGCGCCTCGTGCAGACGAGTTGCCAGAAGCATAGCCACGTGGTCAGCGCCGACGAAGCCGGCGATGTTGGGCAGGAGATGCACGCTCGCGCCAGGGGCCAGACGCAGTCCCAATTCCCGCGCCTTGAGGTCATAGGGAGAGGTGAGGACGGGTACGTAGGGAGCCAGGCCCAGTTGGGCCACCGGCAACCCCAGCGCCAGATGGTGCATACAGGTGTTGCCCACCAGTACCGCCTCGACGATCTCGGTGCTCTCGCGTCCGGCCTGTGCGCACAACTCAAGGGCCAGGTCGTTCAGCCCGCCGACGAGAACGTGCTGGAGTTCGCGCGCCGGGGCCTCTCCTTCCATCGCGTAGGAGATGCGGGCCATCACGTCCTCCCCGTAGGCGATCTGGGGGTTCATTCCGCCGGCCGAGCCAAGCGTCTCGCCGCTCTCCAGGTCCACCAGGTAGGCAGCCAGTTTGGTCGTGCCGATGTCCACGGCCAGCCCCAGCAATGAGTTGCCGGCCGGTGCTACGGCAATGACCTCACCATCTCGAATGGCGACACGAACGTGCCACTCGTTCTCCCGCAACAGGGCGGGGAGTTGGTACAGCGCTGCGCAATCGAACCGATCAATGGTGATGCCGTACTGCTGGTGAAGGGCATCGTGCAGCCGCGTGGCATCGGCCCGCAGGTCGGTCAGGCTGGGTGGCGTGAGTGCCACGTCGAAACCACGCATGGTAGGATCAAGTTCCACCGGTCGCTCGCGGCCCTCGATCTGCGCCCGCTGCGGGGCCGTGATAGAGTCTGGCGGTACATCAACCCGCACGTCGCTCAGCACGCGGGTCTGGCAGGCCAGCCGAAAGCCCTCCGTCAGCGCCTCGTGTTCGGCTTCAGTGGGGGGCGAGACTTCTCCGGCGACGACGCGCACACGGCAGGTCCCGCAGGTACCCGCGCCGCCGCAGACGGCGTTTAACCCCACACCGGCCTGACGGGCGGCCTCAAGGAGTGTGGTGCCCGGTGCAATGTGCGCCCGACGACCAAGAGGCTCAAAATCCACGGTGAGTTCAGCAGTCATAACATCCTTACCTTTAAGTTGCTATTGCGGGGACGTAGATGGTCACCCTTTCCCCAATGGATGGGATGGTACAACAAAGCCTCGATTTGGGCAAGTCGGGTCGTGATGATATACTCCGGGTATTGAATAGTTACCTGCACCGGAGGTGAGTGGATGGAACATCGCTGCGTTGCTCTCTGGCCGGCCCGGCTGGCGCTGGCCGTGGTGTTCTGTTTCAACGTCAGTTGTGCGCTGGCCTTCGTCGCCAGGCCGGCAGCCTATGCTCCGGGTTTCGAGGTAAGCGGAGTGCCGGGAGAGGCGCTCGTCCGCGGAATAGGTATCCTCTTCTTGATGTGGAACGTGACTTATCCGCTGACAATCTGGCATCCCCGGCGCTATCGCTGGCTATTCCTGATCATCATTGTGCAGCAGGCGATCGGATTGGGGGGCGAGACGTGGATGCTGCTGACGCTGCCGCCGGGGCATGCTGCACTTGCGGCGACCGGGTACCGCTTCGTCGCCTTCGATGGTGGGGGATTCGTGGCGATGCTCGTCACTTTTGCTCTGATGCAGTTGGCCAAGGCCGGTCCTCCCGGAGGGCACGCCGCCGGGCCAACTGGGCCTGAATCTCCCGATGGCGGATGCGCGTCAGAGGATAGGCCCGGGCAACGGCGATGGCCCCCATCAGGATGACGGCTGGCAGGATCGCGATCAGGATACGGATCGCCATCAGCGCCCGTGGGGTCTGTTGTGCGGTGTTCTCGACGTAGCCCGACCAGGCCAGCACCGGCCCGATGCCAGCCAGCACCAGTTTGGTGGAAAGTTTGCGGATGAAGACGCCGAAGCCGGCGTAGACGCCCTCCTGACGCCTGCCGCTGGCCAGTTCGTCTACCTCGAGCGCATCGGCGCTCATTGCCGTCGGCAGGACGTGGGCGGCGGAGACCCCCGGCCCAACCAGAAGGGCAATGAAGTAGGCCAGCGGTCTTGCTCCCTGGGGAACGAAAAGTGTGCTCATCATCACAACGGCCCAGGACGCGGTTAAGACGATGAAGGCGGTCTTCTTCTCCCAACGGCGCGACATCCACAGCACCAACGGGAGGCACAGCGTGGCGCTGACCAGGATGACCGCCTGCACCAGCGAGGTCTCCATCTCATCCATCCTGATCCAGTAGATCAGATAATAGGCGAACACGGCCGAGGCGATGTCCACCGGCATCCAACTCAAGAGGCCCATCCCAAGCGTGTACCACCACTCCCGGTTGCGCACGACGAATCGCAACCCCTCCAGTGGACGCGGCGGTGGTTCGACCTGAAACTCGGCCCGCTCGCGGGTGCAGAAGAAGGTGACGAGGATGGTGGGGACGAACAGGAGGCCGCACAGGAGGCCCATCACCAGGAAGGCGGTCTGCTTATCGGGAGTGGCATCGAAGACGAGCGCGAATCCTACCGCCGCCAGCAGCCCGGTGACGATGGAGACGAACATACGGTAGGTAGTGAGCGAGGTACGCTCGTCGTGGTCCAGCGTCAATTCCGGCGTCAGTGCCTGGTAGGGGCAACTGACGAGTGTGACAGCGGTATCATACAGGATGTAGATGAGCGCGAAGTAGAGGCACAGAAGTACCTGGTCCTGGATAGGGGGAACGATCCACATCAACGCAAAGGTGATG
>QMOC01000058.1 GCA_003648085.1 Chloroflexota bacterium | reverse complement strand
TACTCGTCCTCAACCGCCCGTGCGACCTCGTGACCATCCTCGTAGCGTACGCGGATGCGGCGTTCTAGTATGCCCCGCATCCCTTCCTGCAACAACCGCTGATGGTCAATCTCCAGGTCTGGGTCAGCCTGCCACACTGTCTCGAAAGGGATGGGCTCTTGCTCGATCAGGAAGCGCTCGCTAACGCGCACAACACGGATGGCGGTGTCTTTTCCCAGGGGAGCGTCGAGTGTAGGTGTAGTATAGTCCTGACCGGTGAGAACGATACCCAGATCGGCCAGTACCTCACCCACGCGCTGCCGATGCGTGCGGGTGCGGACTGTCCGTCCGTCCACCTGCACCGTCACCGGTATAGAGCGCTCAACGTAAATATGCATCCCCGCCGATATGCGCTCACCAAGACCTGGCTGGACATAATCGGCCAGGTAGAGGGTCAGCCCAGCCTGACGTAACGCCTCTCCGACGGTGGAGGCGGTGGTGTAGAGCGTAGTCGCCTGGCCGTCCTCGTGCAATGTGAAGGGAACGGCGCGGTGGACTGTGACGCGGGCAGGTTGAGGGTCGGCCAGGCTGGGATTGGTCGGGCGCAGTTCTCCCTCGACCTCTACCCTGTCGTGCGGCCCCAGCGATATTTTCGCCTCCTCCAGCACTGCCTTGACCGATGTGGCGTGGGTGCGGAGCGCGATGATGTGTCCATCGGCGCTGATACGCACGGGGCGGGCCCGCCATACCTCCACAATTAAGCCCGGCTTAAGCGGCGTGTCCGGTGCGGGGGTGACGAGGTCCTCAGGGCGAATAGTGAGGTCGGCATCCATTAGCAGCGCAGCGACGGTATCCTGGTGGGTATGCAGCCGCTGCACTTGACCATCCACCACCAGTGTGACTGGCGTCAGCGTCGTCTGATAGGTAGCCGCCAATGTAGCGACGATGAACGTCAGCGCCACGAACGCCTTGAGTCCTCGTGGCAAATGCACACGTCTGAGCGGGATGGTTGCGGTTGTCTCCATACGCTATCGGTGCAAGGGAGGCGGCGGGATTGCCGCCGCCTCCTTTGACGAATGGTCGTGCACCCCCCGTCGAACCGCACCACCCGGCTTACCGGAATCAACCGGCTCCGACTAGGCACCCCTGCGGCGCCCAGGAGGGGCTCCTTACCGTTGCTTCCTCCCGGACCTGGCGGGGTTCGGAGGCTCCTGCCGCGCAGGACCCGGTCTTCAACACCGCTTGACGCCGACAGTATCGAGTGGCCCGACCCTCGGGAGGGAATTCGACCCCGCTATGGCGGATTGCGGGTACAGGGCACCGCCAGCTCCCCGTCTAGCACGACCGTTATTATGTTACCGCAGGGAAGGCGAATTGTCAAATTCAGGGAATGTTTAGAGCGTCGAGTGGAGCCTCCGGCGGGCGAGCCCGTGCTTTTTCGACGCAGTTTGGACTCCTAAACGTTCCCTGGAACTGTCAACGGATTCGGAGATCGGATCGAACGCACCCCGTTTGCGCACCAAGACGGGAGGCTTTTAATGAAGGCAGTTGTGTGATAAAATGAATGTGGGAGGTCATTTGATGTCCATTCGAGTGCTGCCGGAGGAGGTCGCCTCACAGATTGCCGCCGGCGAGGTCGTGGAGCGCCCCTCGTCCGTGGTCAAGGAACTGGTCGAGAACGCGATAGATGCCGGCGCACACGACGTGCGAGTGGAGACCCGCGCTGGCGGCAAGCGGTCCATCCGCGTGACCGACGATGGCTGCGGCGTGCCGGCCGCCGAGGTGGAGTTGGCCTTTCACCGCCACTCGACCAGTAAACTGACCACGGCGGACGACCTGGCCCGCATCACCACGCTGGGCTTTCGGGGCGAGGCGCTGGCATCCATCGCCGCCGTCAGCCGTGTGACCTTCGTGACGCGGGCAGTAGATGAGCCGGTGGGAACGCTCCTGCGGCTGGAAGGGGGCCGGGTGATCACCCGCCAGGAAAGCGGGCGGCCGCCGGGGACGGCGGTGACGGTAGAGGATCTGTTCTTCAACGTCCCCGCCCGCCGCAAGTTTCTGCGCTCCGAGCGGACCGAACGGAGGCATATTGACGGGTGGCTCACCCGCTATGCGCTGGCTTACCCGGCATTGCGCTTCACGCTGGCCCACGATGGACGGGTCGTCTTCCAGTCGCCCGGCAACGACCGCTTGCGCGATGTCCTCATCGCGGTCTACGGCCTGGAGGTCGGTGCCGCCGTCCTGGAAATCGTCCCCGACGACCAGCAACCGGTGTCCGGCATCCGGGTCACGGGCTTCGTCAGTCCGCCCTCGCTGCATCGGGCCAACCGGGGCTACATCACGCTCTTCGTCAACGGGCGCTGGGTGCAGGACGTTCGCCTGACCTACGCGGTCATCCAAGCCTACCACACGCTCCTCCCCAGCGGGCGCTATCCCCTGGCGGTGGTAATGGTGCGTCTGCCGCCAGAGGAGGTGGACGTGAACGTGCATCCGGCCAAAGCCGAGGTGCGCTTCCGCGACAGCGATGCGGTGTTCCGAGCGGTGCAGAAGGCGGTGCGACGTACGTTGCTCGAGCGCTCCCCCGTGCCCATCGCTGCCCGTCCGCTCGCCGCCTGGCCCGCTCCATCTGCCCAATGGAGAGAGCGCCGCGAGCGGCTGACCGGATTGAAACCGCGACCGGCCGGCGAACAGTTGCGCTTGAGGGGGGAGAGGCCGGATGTGGAGGCACCTGGGCGCGTTTTTACTCCACCGGCGGGAAAACTGCCACCGTTGCGGGTGGTGGGGCAGTTGGGCGCAACCTACATCGTGGCTGAAGGGCCGGAGGGGATGTATCTGATTGACCAGCACGCTGCCCACGAGCGGGTGCTGTTCGAGCGGCTGCTGGCGGAGCGAGAGCAGGCGGAGGTCGCGTCGCAGGCGCTGCTGGAGCCCGTGCCGGTGGAACTGACGCCCGAGGCGGCGAGCCTGCTGGAGGAGCACCTGGATGTGCTGGGTAGCCTGGGCTTTCGGGTGGAGCCCTTTGGCGGGATGACGATGCTGGTGCGTGCGCTCCCGGCGATCGTGGCGGAGACGGACCCTGCTCGCGTGTTGGAGGACGTGGCGGCGGCACTCTCAGCGGGCAATGTGCCGCTGGCGGACACGGTCGAAGAGGCGGTGGCACGCCAGGTCTGCAAGCGGGCCGCGGTCAAGGCCGGGCAGATACTGGCGCAGGAGGAAATGGAAAAATTGGTGCGGGCGCTGGAGCAATGCGCCAGTCCACGCACCTGCCCCCACGGGCGACCGACGATGATCCACCTGAGCGTGGAGCAACTGGCCCGCGAGTTCGGGCGGTAGAACGACGGATCACAAGACAATGACGGATAGGAGGACAAAGGACAGATGACGACGTTTGTTCTACTCTCAAAGGTCTCGCTGCGCAGTCCAGGCGAGGTCAAGAATCTGGGCGAGATGGATCGGGAGTTTGAGCAGAAACTGGCGGAGCAATGTCCCGAGGCCAAGCGCATCGCCAGTTACGCGCTCCTGGGCGAGTACGACTTCCTGCACATCTTCGAGGCCCCCGACGCGAGGACCGCGACCAAGGTGGCGCTGTTGGCACAGACCTTTGGCGCAGGCACTACTCAGACGCTGACCGCGATCCCGCTCGACGAGTTTCGTGCCATCCTGGAAGAGGTGTAGTCCGGGGGTTTCGATCACGGCTGCTTTCATCGGCCCTCCACTTCACATCAAGTGCGCCTGGCATCAAATAAAACGCCCTCAGGACTGTACCTCTGAGGGCGTTTGACATCTTGACAGGGAAACTACCGTCCCAAATGCATCGGCATAATCACGTGGGTGAAATTCAGGTCACCCACGGGCCTGATGACGCCTGGGCTGGAGGGCGTGGTCGTATCCAGTGCGACTTGAGGGGTACCGACCACCGAGAGCACATCAATCAGATATTTGACGTTGAAGGCGATCTCAATCTCATCCCCCTCAATACTGGCATCCAGTTCGCTCACGTCGTCGCCGGTCTCGGCTGAGGTGGCGGAGACGAGCATAGAGCCAGGGGCCAACTCCGTGCCCGGCTTGATGTGCAGGCGCGTGATGTGGGCCGCGTCGCGGGCGAAGATGAGCGCTGTTTTGCACGCTTTCAGGAATGCAGCCGTATCCACCACCGTGTGGGTCGTGTAATCACGGGGGATGATCTGCCGATAATCGGGAAAATTGCCGTCAATCAATTGCGACACCAGCACCACGTCGGTGAGTTGGAAGAGCACCTGGTTGCGGGTGGGGGTGATGATGATGACAATGGGCTCCTTCTGCTCGCCACTGATGCGTCCCAGTTCGACCAGCGCCCGGGCAGGGATAATGATGTTGAAAGGATCGGAGACGGACTGAGGCAGCGAGACGGTGCGCACCGAGAGGCGGAACCCATCGGCGGCGGCCAGCGTGAGTTGCGCGTCCTCGAACTTGGCCAGCACCCCGGTGAGAATAGGGCGGCTCTCATCGGTGGCAGCGGCGAAGGTGACCTGGGAAATTGCCGTGCGCAGCACATCTGGTTCGACAGGAATACCTCCCTCTCCCTCAGGCACCGGCACGATGGGGAACTCCTGTGCATCAATCCCCTTGATGTTCGCTTCACTCCGGCCGGCGCGCAGATTGAGCGTCTGCGTGCGCACGATCAGTTCCATATCCACCCGCTCCGGCGGCAGCGCGTTGACCAGGTCAATGAAGGTGCGCGCTGGAACGGTGATCGCCCCCTCGTCTTCCACTTTCGCCCCAATCCAGCAGTTGATACCGATTTCCAGATTGGTGGCGGAGAGTTTGAGCCGCCCGGCATCGGTCGCCAGGAGCACATTGCCGAGCACCGGCAATGTGGAGCGGGGTGAGACCGCTCGCCCGATGATGCTCAGGCCCTTGGCCAGGTTTTCTTGCAGGCAGGAGACCTTCATTGTGGCCCTCCTCGAAGATTGATGATCAGAACAAAGTCAGTATACACCAACTCTATAAGCCGCACAAGTTACGTCTACCCCTCATCCTCCCAACCGGGAACTTCCAGCCGCACTACGTCACCGTGCACGTTCACGATGGCGCGAAATTTTAGCATCCACAACGCGGCGCGGAATTCGTCCACATCCACGTTGCCCGGCTCAAGGATGCGGTCCATATGCTCGATGGCGTGCTCAATCGAGGCCCGCGTGAACAGGTCCTCCTGCCCAAGCATATGGATTACTCCCTCGGTGACGATGTCACGCATCGCCAGGATGCGTTCTTGCAGGCGTGTCACAATCTGGCGGTCCACGTACTCGGCCTCGACGTGGCGTAGAAAGTCCCCGTCGGGGATAGCGTAGTGGGGGACTGTACCGATGTAGACCACCTTCGCCGGCTGCCCTTCTTCGTTGAAGACCAGGTCGGCGAACAAGGCTTGTCGCATCACATTGCTCATCTCGCGTCTCCAGCAAGCGGCGCCTTGAAATCGTAGATGCCATCGTGCACCGCGAAGCGCGCTCCACAATCAATGCAAGATAGCGCCTCTCCCTCGTCTACCAGCATGATCGAACCGCAGATGGTGCAACGGAAGAAAGCGCCCGGTGGTGCGGCCGACTTTTCGGCGGGGGCCTCACAGCGCACGAAGACGCTGGGCGTCAGTTGCCACAGCATGCCTGTCGGCTGTAGCAGCCGGTCAAGCGATACGAGCAGCACTATGGGCACTACGCGCTTGAGAAAACCGAGGCGGAAAAACGAGACCGCCAACTGCCGCCTGACAGTCAACCCAACCTCAGCCAACCGCTCTCGCATCCAGGCCGGATGGAAGTTGAAGTTCAGTTGCACAAACTCCACCGGCTCCCGATCGAAGGGGGACCATTCCTGCCGCCGCAGCAGGTAGCGCAGGATGGCTTTCAGGTTGCGCTTGTTGGCGAACTCCAACACAAACGCGCCACCGGGCGCAAGGATCTGAGCCACGCCGCGCAGCACTGCCGGTGCGTCGGCGGCGTGGTGAAGCGTCCGCACCATCGTCACCGTGTCAAACAGGCCAGGAGTGAAAGGCAACTGGTAAAAGTCGCCGGCGACGTAGACGTAACGGGGCCGACCGCCAGAGCCGGCATTCCCCCATCGTTCCCGGGCCTGCTGCAACTGTGAGAGTGCGTAGTCGAAAAGCACTACCTCATCGTAGCCGTTGTAGAGGGGGACGAGCCGCCCGTAGCCGGCGCCGATCTCGACGATGCGACGGCCGGCGGGGGGCAGCAGCCGCCGCAGCGCCGCCCGCTCGACCGCGTCCTCGTACTCCCGCCCCTGTCCCCAGAACTCGGTACGGTAGGCGGAGCCTTCGTAATCACAGATGGGATGCTGAGTCATCCGCTAAGTGCACTCCGCAGTACCCGCCGGGGCATGAAGTGCCTCGGCCGACCTAAAACCCATCCGGCAGGCTCTCAATCTGCTCTCGTAGTGGCTGAAAGACCGCCCGCAGTTCCTCCACCGCTGGATCTAATCCCGCCTCCCCCAGTTTGATGCGCACCGGCACGCTCATCTGGATGGGGATGGTTTCGCTGACCGGCACGTTCATACGCACCGGAATGGTCTGGCTGACCGGCACGACCATGCTCAGGTGAACCGGTAGGCGCATGCCGGCCGGTAGGGAGAGGGAGACCTGACCGTTGATCACACCGCCACCACCAGGTAGATTGAACTGAGCCGGCATGTTGAGCGGCACCGGCTGCTCCAACACAACGGTCGTGCTCTGGTCAATCGCCAACTGGAAGTCTATCGGCATAGGCTGATCGAGCGGCAGGTCGAATTGGATGGAGATGGGCTCGCTTATGGGTATCGTGGTATCAATCGTGGCCTCGCCCAGCCCGACGAAGGCCGCATCCAGGTCATCCAGCAGCGGCTCGACTAAGCCGACTTTGAGCGCAAAGGCAGCGTGGAGAGCCGGTATACTTATCACCAGCAGCGTAACGACCAGGACCAGGTTGACGATGAAGGAGAAGATAATGGCAATATCCCTGAAAGCACTCCAGAAATGTTTCAGCCGTTCCATGTAAACCTCCTTGTGCTCGCGATTGGGGAGGCAGGCTCAGCCAGCAGACTGGACTGGTGCATCCCTGGTTTGATCACGAGGACAATTATAGGGAATCTGAGAAGAGACGCAAGTGACCATTCATAGAAGGATAGTTATGTCTAGTTTTCACGTGAAACGTATGGCCGTTCGGTCGCTTGTGCTATACGCCACATGGCGTTATACTACACAAGGTATGCTTGAAGGGCAGTTAGCGGAACCGCTCTGCTCTCGGTGGAAAAAGACCATGCTTTGGGAGGTGTGAGATGGACAAGGGCAGTGGGTTGAGTGGATGTCAGATGATTGGGATCATCGTAGCGGCACTGCTCGTGGCAGCGCTGTGTGGCGTGGTGGGACTCGTGCTCGGCGGGGCGACCGGCTATGCCATCGGGCGCACTCAGGCCGCCCAAATCCAGCCGCACGCCGAAGTCCCACTACCACAGCCCCCCAGGGGGGAGGAACAGAAGCCACCTGAAGCACCTCCAGAAGAAGAGGAGCCGGGGGTGGAACTGCGCCCCTACCTGGGGGTGCGTTACGAGACGGTCGAAGAGGGAGCGCGGATCGTAGAGGTGGACCCAGGTAGCCCCGCCGACGAGGCCGGTCTGCACGAGGGGGACATGATCCTGGCTGTGGACGGTGAGCCGGTGGGCGAGGGATATCCTGACCTGGCCGCTCGCATCCTGGAACACGAACCCTGGGACGAAGTCGAGTTGCGTGTGCGGCAGGATAGCGAAGAACTTGAACTAAAAGTCACACTGGGCGGGCGGATTACCTTCGGAGAACGCTTCACCATCCCGCCGGGCGAGTTCCCTATGCCACCCGAATGGCCTCGCCCGCCGGAGGGATGGCCGCTGCCACCGGATTGGGAGTGGCCCGACCGGCGGCCTTTCCTGGGCGTGCGCGTCCGCCAACTGGAGGAAGGCGCGGAAGTACTAGAGGTCGTCCCGGAGAGCCCCGCTGAGAGGGCGGGCCTGCGCGAAGGTGACCTCATCCTGGCGGTGGATGGCGAAGATGTGACCACCGAGACGCCCTTGGTGAACCTCATCGCTGCCCACGAGCCGGGCGACACAGTGGCGCTGACCATCGAGCGGCATGGGCGGGAGCAGGAGATTGAGGTCAGGCTGGACGAATGGCCGACCCCAGCGGAGCCAGAGACGACCTGGGAAGGGTGATGAGCAGGACGCCATTGGCGGGCCGCTCACCCTCCTGTAGCGCCGCGTCATGCTGGATTGGGAAGGAGCAGGAACGTGATCGGAGGCACACGGACCGAGATGCTGCTCAAGCGGGTGCTCTCGCTCTCTTCAGCCGACGAGACCGAGGTGGTGCTGCTAGGGCTGGACGAACAGTTGACCCGCTTCGCCAACAACGGTATCCACCAGCACGTGGCAGAGACCAACCGCTACGTGGCAGTGCGCGCCGTGCTGGGGCACCGCGTGGGCGTGGGGGTGACCAATGACCTGACCGACACAGGACTGGAACGGGCGGTCCAGGCCGCCATTGCCGCCGCTAAACTCCGGCCTGAGGACCCCGACTTCCCCGGCCTGCCGGGCCCCGTCAGCGTGCCGGAGGTCATGGCCTTCGACGAAACCACCGCCAGATATACACCCATCGAGCGAGCGCGAACCGTGCGCATGATCTGCCGACGAGCGGAGGAGGCAGGCTGCGTCGCCGCCGGAGCCTTCCGCACCGCCGTCCACGAATACGCCGTCGCCAATAGCCACGGCCTCTTCGCTTATCACCCCGCCACGGAGGCCGATCTGACGACGGTGGTGATGACCGAGGACAGTTCGGGCTTCGCCGCCGGTGCATCGTGGAAGGTAGCGGATGTGGACGCGGTCGCGCTGGGCCAGGAGGCCATCAACAAGGCGCTGCGCAGCCGCGACCCCCAGCCCCTGGAGCCGGGCGTATACCCGGTCGTGCTGGAGCCTTACGCCGCCCACGACCTGCTCGCGACGCTGAGTGTCGCCGCCGGTGCAATCTACGTGCAGGAGGGGCGGAGTTGGATGAGCGGGCGACAGGGGGAGCAGTTGCTGTCACCGCTCATCTCCATCTGGGACGACGGCCTGGACCCGGCCGGCTGGCCTCTGCCCTTCGACTTTGAGGGGCTGCCCCGCCGGCGGGTCGAGATCGTGCGCGGCGGAGTGGTCGGGGAGGCGGTTTACGACCGGGCGCGGGCGACCAGAGAGGGGAAGGAATCCACGGGCCACGCGCTGCCGGCTGCCAACCCGTTCAGCCCCTGGCTCACCTCCGCCCGCCTCGGTCCCATCCCGCTGCACGCCTTTATGGGCACCGGGGATAGCACACTAGAGGATATGATCGCCACGACGGAGCGGGGCCTTTACGTCACCCGCTTCTGGTACACCCGCACCGTCCATCCCCGCGAGGCAGTAACAACGGGGATGACCCGCGATGGCACGTTCCTCATCGAGCATGGCGAACTGACGACGCCGGTGTGCAACCTGCGCTTCACCCAGAGTTACGTCGAGGCGCTGGCGGGGACGGAGGCGGTGGGGCGCGAGG
>QMOC01000057.1 GCA_003648085.1 Chloroflexota bacterium | reverse complement strand
GTCCGCCCCACCGACGAACACGTGCTGAGCGAGATCGTCGCCCGTGTCCTTCCCGGTTAAGGGCACACGATGTAGGGCCGGTTGCCATACCGGCCATAGGGTGGCGGGTAAGCAACCCGCCCTACTAGGCTCAAATGGAGGGACGATGTTAGGCATCCTTAACGGTCGGGTCTACGATCCCCTGAACGGGCTCAACGGCGAGGTGCGGGACATCTGGGTGAAGGATGGGCGGATCGTCCCGCCGGAGGAGGTGGACCGCGAACGGGCGGAGATCCTGGACGCCACGGGGTTGGTGGTCATGCCCGGCGGGGTGGACATCCACAGCCACATCGCCGGGGCGAAGGTGAACGCGGGGCGCAAGTTCCGCCCGGAGGACCACCGCGACCACACCCGCACGCGGACGGCCTTCACCCGCTCCGGGTCGGGGTACACCGTGCCCACCACCCACCTCACCGGCTACCTCTACGTCGAGATGGGTTACACCACCGTGATGGAGGCCGCCACCGCGCCCCTGGTGGCGCGTCACACCCACGAGGAACTGGAGGACATCCCCATCCTCGACAAGGGCGCGTTCATCACGATGGGCAACAACCACTTCATCATGCGTTGCATCCGCGAGGGGGACCGGGATAAGGCCCGTGACTACGTGGCCTGGCTCCTGTCGGCGGCCAGAGGGTACGCCATCAAGATCGTCAACCCCGGCGGGGTGGAGAACTGGAAGTGGGGCCGGAACGTGAGCAGGTTGGACGACGAGGTGATCGGTTTCGGTGTCACCCCCCGCCAGATCCTCACCACGCTGGCCTGGATCAACGATGAGCTGGGGTTGCCCCACGTGCCCCACATCCACGGCATCAACCTGGGACAACCGGGGAACGCCCGCACGATGGTGGAGACCATCGAAGCGCTCGAAGGGCGGCGTGCCCACTTCTGTCATCTTCAGTTCTTCAGCTACGGCGGAGAGCCGGGGAAGCGGCTCCGCTCCGGCGCGGCCGAGGTCGCCCGCGCGGTCAACGAGCATCCCAATGTCACGGTGGACGTGGGGCAGATCATCTTCGGCGAGGCGACCACGATGACCTCCGACGGGCCTTTGCAGTACCGCCTGCACCGGTTGACCGGCAACAAGTGGCTGAACGACGACGTGGAAGGGGAGACGGGCGGTGGGGTGGTGCCCATGCACTACCGACGCAAGAACCTGATCAGCGCCGTGCAGTGGATCACCGGCATGGAGCTGTTCCTGCTCATCGCCGACCCCTGGCGGGTGTTCCTGACCACTGACCATCCCAACGCCGGGCCGTTCTTCGCTTACCCGCAGGTGATCAAACTGCTGATAGACCGCGATGCACGCGCCCAGGTGCTGGAGGGCCTTCATCCGAAGGCGCGGGAAGGCGCGTTGCTCCCCGAATTGGACCGTGAGTACTCGCTGTACGAGATCGCTATCATCACCCGGGCGGGGACGGCCCGCGCTTTGGGCCTCAAGAACAAGGGCCATCTGGGCGTGGGGGCCGACGCCGATGTGACCATCTACGCCGACCTGGAGGACAAGGAGGCGATGTTTGCCCATCCGCGCTACGTCATCAAGGGTGGCGAGATCATCGTCCACGACGGGCGGCTCGTGCGTGAGCGTCCTGGGCGCACGCTGTACGTTGCCCCGCCCTACGATCCGGGGATCGAAGCGGCGATACGGGATCACTTCGAGCGGACCTACGTCATCGCTTCGGACAACTACCCGGTACAGGATGAGTACCTGCCCCACGGCGAGGTGGTGCCATGCGCATAAACGGCGTCGAGATCGAGGATACGTTTGCCGAAGCGTTCAAGATGTGGGGAACGCGGCTGATCATCACCGCGATCAACCGGCAGTGGGCGCAGACGGCGGCCCAGGCGACCACAGGCTTCGCCACATCGGGCATCGGCTGCGGCTGCGAGGCGGGGATCGAGCGGGAGCTGCCCCCCGAAGAAACGCCCGACGGGAGGCCGGGGATCAGCGTGCTCTTCTTCGTCACCTCGCGCAAGCAGATGGAGAAACAGCTCCTCCTGCGGGTTGGCCAGGGAGTGATGACCTGCCCGACCACGGCCTGCTACAGCGGCCTGTCGGCGGAGGAGCACGTGGACGTAGGCGGGAAGTTGCGCTACTTCGGCGATGGCTTCCAGAGCAGCAAGCGGCTGGAGGGACGGCGTCTCTGGCGGATCCCGGTGATGGAAGGGGAGTTCTTGATCGACGAGCGTTTTGGCATCCAGAAGGCCGTCGGCGGGGGCAACTTCCTCATCCTGGGGAAGAGCGTGGAGACGGCGCTGGCTGCTGCAGAGGCAGCGGTGGCGGCGATGCGTGAGGTGGAGGGGGTAGTGATGCCCTTCCCCGGTGGCATCGTGCGCAGCGGAAGCAAAGTCGGATCTAGATACAAGTTCCTCACCGCCTCCACCAACACCGCCTACTGCCCTACGCTGCGGGGACAGGTGGAGAGCGCCCTGCCGGAGGGGGTCAACGCGGTGCTGGAGATCGTTGTGAACGGGCTGACCGAGGACGCGGTGCGGGAGGCGATGCGCGTGGGCATCGAAGCGGCCTGCCGATCCGGTATCATGCGCATCTCGGCCGGCAATTACGGTGGCACGTTGGGCCAATACCAGATACCCTTGCGGGAGTTGTGGCAGTGAGTGCAACGATCGTGCGTCTGAAAGCCTCGATCACCCTTCCCGTCGAGGCCGAGAGCCTTTCCCCCGATCGCTTCGCCGGCCTTCGCCAGGAGGAGGTCGCCGCGCTGCCGATCCTCTACGGGCGGCGATGGCTGACGCTGGGCGATCTCTTCGAGGTGGAAGGAGATGGGAGCGAGGAAATCGTCCTCGAAGGGGACCTGCGTCACGTGAAGCGCATCGGTCAGAGGATGAGTCGAGGGCGGATCAACGTCCACGGCGATGTGGGGATGCACCTGGGGGCGGAGATGCGCGGCGGGGAGATCATCGTCCACGGGAACGTGGACGCTTGGGCCGGCGCACAGATGGCCGGCGGCCTCCTCCGGGTGCATGGGAACGCCGGGCCGATGCTCGGGGCGGCCTACCCCGGCGAGACGCGCGGCATGCGTGGCGGGGTCATCCTTGTAGAGGGAGACGCCGGGCCTCGGGCCGGGGAGCGTATGCGTCGGGGGCTCATCGTCGTTCGGGGCAACCTGGGGGCGTTTGCCGGCGTGCGGATGATCGCCGGTTCCATCGTGGTCTTCGGCACGCTGGGCGCGCGGGCCGGGGCGGGGATGAAGCGAGGCACCATCGTCGCCCTGGGGGGACTGACCGACGGCCTCCTCCCCACCTTCCGCTACGCCTGTGCCTACCGCCCGACGTTCCTGTGCTTCTATCTGCGTCGCCTGCGCGGGTGGGGACTGCCAGTCACGCCGGAGCAGATCGAGGGCGTTTTCCACCGCTACACCGGCGACATCACCACCTTGGGGAAAGGGGAGATCCTGGTCTATGATCAGCGTGAACGAGCGATCTGAGGAGATCGTGCGGCGGATGATCGCCGACGCGGAAGCGCTTGGGCTGGCCGTGACGCGGCTTCCGAACGGGGCCACGATCGTGGACGCCGGGATGAACGTGCCCGGCTCCCTGGAGGCGGGGCGGCTCTTCGCCGAGGTCTGCCTGGGAGGACTGGGAGAGATCCATTTCTGCGCACTCGACTTCGACGGCCTGGGCCTACCCGGTGTGACGGTGGCGGTGAGCCATCCATCGGTGGCCTGCATGGCGGCGCAGTACGCAGGGTGGGCGGTGAAGAAGGGTAAGTTCTTCGCCATGGGCTCCGGCCCGGCGCGGGCCCTCTACGGCGGGGAGCCGCTCTTCGAGCGCCTGAAGTACCGGGATCGGGCGGATGTGGCGGTGCTGGCGTTGGAGGGGCGGTGCCTGCCCCCGGAAGAAGTGGCCGAGAAGGTGGCCGAGAAGTGCGGCGTGGCCCCAGACCGTCTCTACCTCCTGATCGCCCCCACCGCCAGCCTCGTCGGCTCGGTGCAGGTGGCGGCGCGGGTGGTGGAGACGGGACTGCATAAGATGCTGGAAGTGGAGTTTGACATTGACACGGTGCTTGCCGGCTTCGGCACCTGCCCCCTGGCTCCCATCGCCGAGGACGACCTACGGGCCATTGGGCGCACCAATGACGCCGTCCTCTATGGGGGGCGGGCCTGGTACACGGTGCAGACGGACGATGCGCGCATCGAGGAGGTCATCGGGCATCTCCCCTCCTCGGCCTCGCGGGATTACGGAACGCCCTTCTACGAGCTGTTCCTGCGCTACAACGGCGACTTCTATCAGATCGACCCGCTCCTCTTCAGCCCGGCGGAGATCGTCATCAATAACCTGACCACTGGCCGCACGTTCCACGCCGGGCAGGTCAACGGGGAGATGCTACGGAGGGCACTGCTGGCGTGAAGATTGGCATTCTGGGGCAGCGAGGGGGCTGGCACGTGACGGCGCTGCAAGAGGCGCTGGCCCGGCGCGGCATCACAGCGCCCTGCTTCCCTATCACCCGGCTGATGGCACGCCTGTCGGCCCGCCCCTGGCTCGCGGCCACCGGCGAACCGCTGGAGACGTATGACGTCCTCTTCGTGCGTACCATCCCCGGCGGCTCCCTGGAACAGATCATCTTCCGCGTAGACGCGCTTCATCGGCTGGAGAACGCCGGGGTGCGCATCGTCAACTCGCCGACGACCATCGAACGCACGGTGGACAAGTACTACACCTCGACGCTCCTGGAGGACGCCGGCCTGCCCACGCCGCGCACGGTCGTCACCGAGCGGTTCGACGAGGCCATGGCGGCGTTCCATGAGCTGGGCGGCGATGTGGTCGTCAAGCCCATCTTCGGCTCCGAGGGACGGGGCATAGTGCGCGTCTCGGACCCGGACACCGCCTATCGGGTCTTCCGGGCGCTGGAGTTGGGCCGTTATGTCTATTACCTCCAGGAATTCGTACCCCATGGCTGCGAAGACATCCGTGTCTTCGTGATCGGCGAGGAGGTGGTGGCAGCGATGGTGCGCCGGGGGGAGACCTGGAAGACGAATGTGGCCCAGGGGGCCGTGGGCGAGCCCCTGGTGCCAGACGATGAACTGCGCGAGATGAGCCTCCGGGCGACCCGAGCGCTGGGGGCCGATTACGCGGGGGTGGACATCCTGCCCATCGGGGGAGGAGGCTACGCCGTGGTCGAGATCAACGGCATTCCCGGCTGGCGGGGCCTCCAGGCCGCGACCGGGGTGAACATAGCTGAGCATCTGGCGGGTTTTGTTCTGAGCGGGCCGATATGAAGCCTCTGGAACCGGACACGATCGCGTGGGCTGTTCACCTTGCGTGCTTGTTCGAGGTCTGCGCCGACAAGCCTGGCAACGTGACTTGGGGCAAGGACTTTTGGGACACCCGCTTTGTGGACTTCATGGCGAGCGCTGTGGCTGTTGGACCTGCCCTACGGGACGCGCCTTATGCTCCCATCGGCGAGACCATTCTACGAGCAGTGCGTGACACTCACCAGCTCGTGGGCGTTAACACCAACCTGGGCATGATTCTCCTCCTGGCTCCCCTGGCAAAGGCTGCCGGATTGGGGCACGCTCAGGGGCTGCGCGCGGGTGTGAGCGAGGTGCTGAGGGCGCTGACGGTGGATGATGCCCGGATGGCATTCGAGGCCATTCGCTGCGCGGCCCCCGGTGGTCTGGGCCGGGCGGAGCGCTACGATGTACATCAAGCGGAAGTAGACATAACGCTGCGAGAGGCTATGGTGCTGGCTCAGAGCCGGGATACCGTGGCACGGGAATACGTCACCGATTTCGAGGTCACCTTTGAGCTGGGTTACGCCACCCTGCGCCGTCTCTGGGTAGGCGGCCATAAATTCTCGGATTCCATTGTCCAGACAGCGCTCACCATCCTTGCTCAAGTGCCGGACACATTGATTGCCCGCAAGGAGGGGCGGGCCGTTGCCGAGAGGGTCTCTCGTCAGGCGAGTCAGGTGCTACAGGCTGGAGGGGTTTTTTCCGAGCGGGGCCGAGAGGCTTTGCGAAAGTTCGACCGCTCCATCCGAGATGAGAGACACCGCCTGAACCCCGGCACCACAGCCGACTTGGTGGCTGCCTCGCTTTTCGTCTTCCTAACTGAGGGGAGAGGGCTGAAGCTCTTTCAGGACCTACTCAAGCGCTGGTGACGAAAATTGAACATGGGGGCATAGCAGCGGCGGTGGTCGAGGTCGGTGGCGGTCTGAGTCGCAATGTTTGAAGGATTTGCCGTACAGACGGCGGACGGGTTGATCTTCACCGTGAAGGGACTGGTTCACCCTCCCGATCGGCTGGTCGCCTACCTCCGCTATCTACCCGATCCGCAGGGGGACCGAGAGCGAGAGGGGGTGCGCTACCGGCGGGTGTACCGGTTCGAGGAGCAGCAGGAGATCCTCCAGATGCGCTACCCGGCCTACCTGAGCCACGACCCCGTCTTCGGGATCCAGGTGCAGAGCGTGCCCCGGCGGCTCATCCGCACGGTGTACGATCCCCGTTGTCACCTGGCGACCCTCCGTAGGCGAGGGCCTGCCGACCTGGTGGAGGAACACGCGCTGAGGCTGGTGGACCTGTTGCAGGAAACGGCTGACGTGCCGTTGAAGAATCTGGGCATCTCCGGCTCGGTGCTGGTCGGGATGCACCGACCGGATTCGGACGTTGACCTCGTTGTCTACGGGGAGGCGGCGGGGCGGGCCGTCCATCGGGCGCTTCGTCGCCTGCTGGATGCCCCGTCCGGTCCCCTGCGTCGCCCCAACCGGGAGGAACTGGCGGCGCTCCACGCCATGCATCGCCCCGACACCCCGCTCTCGTTTGCTGAGTTCGCCCGTCTGCAGGCCCGCAAGGTCAACGAGGGACGTTTTCAGGGGCGGTCGTGCTTCATCCGCTTCGTGAAGTGGCCTGCGGAGGTGGGGGAGCGGTACGGCGACCGTCGCTTCGAGCCGCTGGGGTCGGCCACGATCCGGGCGCGGGTGACGGACGATCGCGACGCCATCTTCACCCCTTGCCGCTACGCCGTCGAGGACGTAACGTTCCTGGAGACCGCACCGTTTTTGCGCCCTGGTGGGCTTTGTGTTACACTTGGCGCCCAAGCCGTGACGTTTCCGGGCGGTTCACCCGTGGCCGACCTGCGGGAGGTGGTCTCCTTCCGGGGGCGGTTCAGCGAACAGGTGCGGGTGGGGGAATGGGCCATCGCGCGGGGAAGTCTCGAACGGGTCGTACCCCGGAACGGGCCGGCCTACCACCGCCTGGTCGTGGGCGGACGGGCAGGGGACTATCTTTTGGAGGAGCGAGCATAGCCGACTTCGCCAACTCGCAGGCTCGCTAACTGGGAGAGGCGATTGGAGAAGAAACGGGCAACACTGAAAGATGTGCTGACCGGAATGGGGAGCGTGCTGGTCGCCTATTCTGGCGGTGTGGACAGCACGCTCTTGCTCTGGGCCGCGCTGGATGCGCTCGGGTCGGAGCGCGTGCTGGCTGTGACGGCCCTCTCGCCCATCTTCCCCCGGCGGGATCTGGAAACGGCGGAAGAGATGGCCCGACGCCTGGGCGCGCGCCACCGGTTTGTCCCTACGCGGCAACTGGAGGACGACCGATTTGTCCAGAATCCGCCCAGTCGGTGCTACGTCTGCAAGCTGGAGATCCTCTCTCGGCTGACGGAGGTGGCCCGAGAGGAAGGGCCGGCGTGGGTCGTCGAGGGCTCCAACCTGGACGACCGGGGCGAGGTCCGGCCCGGCAGGCAGGCGGTGCGGGAACTGGGCGTGCGCAGCCCCCTGGAGGAAGCCGGCCTGACCAAGGCGGAGGTTCGCGCCCTCTCGCGGTGCGTGGGCCTGCCGACGTGGGACAAGCCGGCGCAGAGCTGCCTGGCCACGCGCTTCCCCTATGGCAGCCCCATCACCCCTGAGAGGCTGGCGCGGGTGGAGGCAGCGGAAGCGTTGCTGCAGGAGATGGGCTTCGATGAACTGCGCGTGCGGGATCACGGCCCCATCGCCCGCATCGAGGTAGCGGCGGAGAACGTGGCCCGGCTGGCGCAGCCAGACATAGCAGCGCGGGTAGTGGCCGGGTTCAAGGAGTTGGGGTATTTGTACGTCACGCTGGATCTGGAAGGTTACCGGCAGGGGAGTCTCGATGAAATGAACCCACTGCCATCTTCTTAGTCTGAAAGTCGAGTTATGGAAGCCAGATGGTTACGTGACTTGCTTGAGGAAGTGCGCAGGGGAGAAGTCAACATAGAGGATGCGATGGCGCGCTTGCGGGGGTTCCCCTATGAAGACCTGGGGTTTGCCCGCCTGGACAGCCATCGCACCCTGCGCAAGGGTTTCCCCGAGGTCGTCTTCTGCCCGGGGAAGACCAAGGACCAGATCGTGCGCATCGTGGAGCGGATCCGGGCGCGGGAGGGGCGGGTGCTCGCCGCCCGCGCTAGCCCGGAAGTGGCGGAGGCGGTGCAACGGGCCTTCCCCGACGCTACCTACCACGCTGCTGCCCGCATGCTCGTCGTTGGTGGGAAGGCTCCCCAGAGCGGGCGAGGGGTCGTCTTGGTGGTCAGTGCGGGTACCGCCGACATCCCCGTAGCCGACGAGGCCGCCGTCACCGCCGAGACGCTGGGCAGCCCGGTGGAACGGCTCTACGACGTCGGCGTGGCCGGCATCCACCGTCTCTTCGGCAGCCGCGAACAGTTGTTTACCGCCAATGTCCTGGTGGTGGTGGCAGGGATGGAAGGCGCGCTGGCCAGTGTCGTGGCCGGGCTGGTAGACCGGCCCGTCATCGCCGTCCCCACCAGCGTGGGCTACGGGGCCAGTTTCGGCGGCCTGGCTGCGCTGCTGACCATGC
This sequence comes from Chloroflexota bacterium, assembly GCA_003648085.1. Lineage (GTDB taxonomy): Bacteria > Chloroflexota > Anaerolineae > B4-G1 > B4-G1 > B30-G15. The sequence continues at coordinate 730 of QMOC01000057.1, read as the reverse complement.
TCAATAGCTGCGCCCCCGGTGTAGCCGTGGTCAACATTGACAACGGCTTTGGAGCGGGTTATCTGGCACACATGATCAACCAGTGAGGGGATGAACGATGAAGATTGCCTACTTCGACTGCTTTTCGGGTATCAGCGGGGACATGATTCTGGGCGCGCTGGTGGACGCCGGGCTGGAAATGGAGCGGCTGAGAGCGGAGCTGGCCCGTCTTCCCATCTCTGGCTACACCCTCGGCGCCCAAGCGGTGCGGCGGCGGGGCCTGCGCGGTACCCACGTTGAGGTCCAAGTGTCGGAGGAGGGAGTCGAGCGACACCTGGAGGAGATCGAGGCCATCATAAGGAACGGTGATTTGCCGGACACAGTCAAGGCCCGGAGCCTGGCGATCTTCCGCCGCCTGGCCCAGGCCGAGGCGCGGGTGCACGGCATCTCCGTCGGGGATGTTCACTTTCACGAGGTAGGGGCGGTGGACGCCATCGTGGACGTGGTAGGGGCGGTGGTCGGGCTGTGGATGCTGGGGGTGGAACGGGTCTACGCTTCGCCGGTGCACGTGGGGCGGGGCACCCTCGAATGCGCCCACGGCACCCTACCGGTGCCTGCCCCGGCGACGCTGGAACTGCTACGCGATGTCCCCACCTACGGTCGGGACATCGAGGCCGAACTGGTCACCCCCACCGGAGCGGCCATCCTCACCACCCTGGCGGAGGGGTTCGGGGCCGCGCCTCCTATGCGG
>QMOC01000056.1 GCA_003648085.1 Chloroflexota bacterium | reverse complement strand
GGACAGTTCGATTTCGCTGCGGGGCGGATGCGCCTGACAACCTACCATCCGGGTGTAGCGGTGGAGAAAATCCGCGCCAAGACGGGCTTCACCCTTGAGATCGCCCCCGACCTGCATGAGACCGAACCACCAACGGTCGAAGAAGTACGGTTGTTGCGCGAAGTGATTGACCCGCTGGGCATCCGCCGCCTGGAGACCCTCAGCGGTGCGGCACGTAAACGCGCCTTGCGGGAGATATTGGCGAAAGAGGGGCTGCTTACATCACGGCTCACTACCCGACATTTGGACGCAGATGAACGCTGATGTACGCAGCGTTTCTCTGCGTTCGTCTGCGTCCTAATCCAAAAGTTTACAACACCGAACGTCGGACATAGGACATTGGACGTAGGATTTCAAAGATAAGGAGGTGAACCATGGAATTGAATCTTGACCTGAACCGTGACATACCGGTGTTAGATTGGACCCCACACCTGGCCCCGCGCACAGAAGGCATGAAGAGTTCCGCCATCCGCGAACTGCTCAAACTGACCCAGCAGCCGGACATTATCTCCTTCGCGGGGGGCCTGCCGGCTCCGGAGTTCTTTCCTCTGCGCGAGGTCGAGGAGGCCTGTCGCTACATCATCCGCAAGGACGGTGCGAAAGCACTGCAGTACAGCGCCACCGAGGGATATGGGCCGCTCAAAGAGTATCTGGCCACCACGATGCACAAGTACGGCGTCCCGGCTGTGCCGGACAACGTCCTGCTAACTAACGGCTCCCAGCAAGCCCTGGATCTGATCGGCAAACTGTTCATTGACTCCGGCGACTATGTGCTCACCGGCCGTCCCACTTACCTGGGAGCGATCCAGGCGTGGAACGCCTACGGGGCCCGCTATCACACGGTCAATCTCGACGATGACGGCATGGTTGTGGACGAGATGGAGCACGCTTACGAAAAGGTACTCGCCGACTCCGGCAAACCGCCCAAGTTCATCTACGTCCTGCCCAATTTCCACACCCCCGCCGGCACGACCATGCCCCTGGAGCGTCGCGAGCAATTGGCCGAGATCGCCACGAAACTGAACCTCCCCGTCGTCGAGGATGATCCCTACGGACAGTTACGCTACGAGGGTGAGGACATTCCTCCCATCTGCACCTTCATCCCCGAGCGCACTATCTACCTGGGAACCTTTTCCAAGATCATGGCTCCGGGCCTGCGACTGGGATGGATCGTCTGCCCGGAGGTGTTGATGAAGCGCTTCGTGCAGGCCAAGCAGGGCTGCGATCTGCACACAGGCACCTTTGTCCAGTACATCGCCAACGACATCTGCCAGCGAGGCCTGATTAAACCGCACGTCAGGCGGCTGCGCCAGGTCTACAAGGAGCGTCGGGATACGATGCTCGATGCGCTGGCCGAGTTTTGGCCCGAAGGATGCAGTTGGACCCACCCCCAAGGCGGCTTGTTCCTCTGGGCGCGGGTGCCTGAACCTGTAGATACGACGGAGTTTCTGAAGATAGCGTTGGCAGAAAAGGTCGCCTACGTGCCTGGCGTCAACTTCTACCCCAACCAGGATGGGGGGTATAACGCCATGCGGCTCAATTTCTCCTACTCCCCGCCGGACATCATCGTCGAAGGTATCCGCAGGCTGGGCATAGCACTGAAAAAGGCGCTGGGATATTAGCCCAGATAGCCTTGGGAATGTTTCAGACCTTTGCAAGGCTAAAGTCGGAGTTGAAGGAGAGATGAATGGCGGCGCTGTGCGAGGATGGGGCGCTGGCTGTGCCGCCCGCTATGCAGGAGCGCGCAGCCGTGAGCGACGACGCCTTCGACGCCCTCATCTCGGCGGTGGGCATGTGGCGGAGGTTGCGCGGTGTGGGGCAGGGGTTCGGGCAGTACGGCGCGGACTTCTACGCCAACCCCGTCGTGCAGTCGGAAGGATGGATCTGGGGCGTTGGCCCGTGATGGCAGGAGGACGGGATGGAACAGCGAACGTATCGAGGAGACATTGACCCGGAGGGGTTGGCTGATGCACTGGTGGCACGCTTCGATCACGGCGACCTGATGGCACAGAAGGTGAGGGGGCGAGAAGGACACGTGATGGTGCAAATCGCCACCCGCGAGTGGGGATGGGGCGCGGCCCGCACGGCCCTCAGCGTCGGCATTGCCCCGGTCGAGGGGGGCGTGCGCGTGACGCTGGGGCAACAGCGCTGGTTGGATGCTGCCGCCAGCCTGGCCATCACCGGATTGGGTGCGCTGATCAACCCGCTCTCGCTTCTGGGGCGCATTGACGACATCGCCCGCGATGTGGGGAAACTGACGTTGCCTGACCAGGTGTGGGAGGCCGTCGAGCATTACTGTGATAGCGTCGGTGCGCGGCTGGGACTGGCCGAGAAACAGTTGGTGGTGACCTGCCCGTACTGCGGGGTGGGCAACCCGGTCGGGGCGGGGACGTGCTCGGCCTGCGGCGGGAGCCTGGCGGAGGTACAGCCGGTGGCATGCCCAAAATGTGGCTTCGTTATGCCCCCTGATGCCCGGTTCTGTAGTCGGTGCGGGACGCGCTTGGCGGATACATGAAGTGCCCCGGTTACGGAGCAGCACCCGGTGAATTGGGCTTCTCAAGGGCGCTCGAGCGCCCTTGAAAAGCCCAGCGACTTCACCGCTGCCCCAACCGCATCCGTTCTTCTTCAACCACGCTCTCGTCCAATTTCTTGAACAGAGGCTCGGGCTGACGCAATATCTGCCCCGGAGGCAGTTGGCTGGCCTTCCACGCGCCCGTCGCGTCGCTGTCATCATAACACAGCGCCTCGTGGACGCGCCCGCCCGCTTCCTCAAAGGTGGCCGTATACAATCGCCCAAACAGGGCCCCTTCGTAGCCCAGGTACTGATGCAGCCGCTCCGACGAGAAGGGCAGAAAGGGGGCGAAGAGCACTTTCAACGAATCAATGGCTCTTAGGGCTACGTAGATGGTCGTACCGGCCGCCTCGCGGTCATCTTTGATCTGGAACCAGGGGCCTTTCTCTTCCAGGTAGCGGTTCGCTTCCCGTGCCAACGCCATCACCTCGCTCAGCGCCGCACGGAACTTGCAGCCAGCGATCAGCCGACCGATGGGCTCAAAGCCGGCCTCGATCCGGGCCAGAAGTTGGGTGTCCACGTCCTCCAGCGGCCCCGGTCTGGGCACCCGCCCGTCGAAACGCCGATAGGCGAAGGTCAGGGCGCGGTGGACTAGATTGCCCCAGGTAGCCACCAGTTCACCGTTGTTGCGGCGCACGAACTCGTCCCACAGCCAATCGGTATCCCGCGTCTCCGGCATCGCCACCGTCAGGTAGTAGCGCAGCGCGTCGGCGTCGTATCGGTCAAGTGCCTCGTCCATCCACACCGCCCAGTTGCGACTACCGGAGATCTTCCGCCCCTCCAGGTTCATAAACTCGTTGGCCGGTACGTCATAGGGCAGGTTGAGTGTTTTGGACGGGTCATCCTCGTAGAGCCGCTCCACCCCCATCAGTTCCGCCGGCCAGATGACGGCGTGGAAGGGAATGTTATCCTTGCCGATGAAGTAAAGCGTCTTGGCCGTTGGATCGTACCACCAATCCTTCCACGCTTCGGGCTCTCCCCGGTTATGTGCCCACTCCCGGCTAGCCGAGAAGTAGCCGATGACCGCCTCGAACCAGACGTAGAGGCATTTGCCCTCCCAGCCGGGCACAGGCACTGGAATGCCCCACTCCAAGTCGCGGGTGATGGGCCTCCCCTGCAATCCCTCACCCACATAGCGGCGGGCGAAGTTGATCACGCTGGGCCGCCAGTGTTCCTTACCCTGCTGAAGCCACTCGGCCAGTCCGGCCCGCGCCAGTTTAGGCAAGTCAAGGAAGAAGTGCTCCGTCTCGCGCAAGACGGGCGTGCTGCCGTCAATCCTGCTGCGCGGATTGATCAGGTCCTTCGGGTCCAGCAGTGTGTTGCAGCGGTCACATTGGTCGCCCCGCGCCGACTCGTAGCCACAGACCGGACAGGTCCCCTCGACGTAGCGGTCAGGCAAAAAGCGTTTCTGTGTCTCGGAGTACATCTGTTCCTGCACCTGGGTGTAGAGATAGCCCTTCTCCAGCAACACAAGGAAGAAATCCTGAGAGACACGGTGGTGATTCTCCGTGTCGGTGTGGGTGAAGAGGTTGTAACTGATGCCCAGGCGCTGAAACAGTTCCAGAAAATCGTGATGAAAGCGTTCGAAGACCTCGCGGGGTGACTTGCCCTCTTGCTCGGCACGCACGGTAACAGGGGTGCCGTGCGAATCGGAGCCGGAGACCATCAGCACGCGGTCGCCGGCCAGGCGGTGATAACGGGCGCAGATGTCTCCGGGAAGATGGGAGCCGGTGACGTTGCCAGCGTGGATTTTGGCGCTGGCGTAGGGCCAGGCGATGGCGACAAGAATGTGTTCCGACATTGCCGTTTCCTCCTCAAGGGGGGTGCGGTATATTGTAACACAAGATATAATAAACGAAAACCGCCGGACCGGAATGGCGGTTGGTCTCCCAGGCGGTTAGCAGAACCGCTCCACTCTCAATTGCAGCAGACCTATGGCAGGTAAAGGTGAGGATCCACCGGGCGGCCCTGGTAGCGTAACTCAAAGTGCAGGTGCGGCCCTGTGGAATTGCCGGTACTGCCTGCGCCCCCCAGGAGTTCCCCCTGCCGCACCTCCTGCCCGACCTCGACCACGATTTCCGCCAGGTGTGCGTAGTAGGAGCGCCAGCCATTGCCGTGATCCACGATGACCAGGTTGCCGTACCCGCCCCCCCACTCGGCGAAGATCACCACCCCATCGGCCACCGCGACGATAGGATCCCACATCCGGGCGGCGATATCGAGGCCGATATGACGGGGATTGCCGGGGTCGTGGAAGGTCCAGCCGGAGATCTCACGTCGGGGGGTAGGCCACTGGAACAGCCCCTGAGCAGCGATGGCTGCGGTGACGTCGGAGACGGCTACGGTCGGCTGTGGGAGCGGGGTCGCTCCAGGCGTGACCGGCGCTGATGTATCTGAGAGAGTGAGCGCGAGGGAATACCGACCCGGTGCACCTGAGGTCGGCGTCACCCGCACTCGATAGATGCCTGTGCTCGGCAGATGCGACACGACCAGGTAGGGGGGTAGGAAGACGGATCCGGCCTCCTCCGCCACCACACTTCCGTCCGGCCCGATCAGGTGGACGGCCAGTTCGGCCTCAATACTGGAACCGGAGCCGGGGTGGAGCCACATTTCGATGGTGGCGGACTGTCCGACGCGACCCCCAAACTGCCACTCGTCCCCGGCCTCCGTGCCCAGTACCCCTTCAACAGGGTCACCAGGTGTGAGCCAGGCGGCAGCCTGCGCCGCAACTGACGTTTCGCCGGGGAGCGCCAGTGGCGATTCCATCCCACCACGCGCCGGGGCAGGCCCCATCCAGCGACGCGCCAGTCCTGCGCCGGTCAGGTAGGCCACCGCCGCCAGCACAGCAGCCAGAATCGCCCACATCAATAGCGAAAGGGGGCCTTTTCCGCCCCCTTTGGTCTCGCTTGGCTTCATCTTCCTCATTACCGCCGCACAATACGGCCCTGCATATCCGGCGGCACCCGCACCCCCATCAAGTCGAGCACAGTGGGGGCCACATCCATCAGTTGCAGTCCCTCCACGTATTGACCGCCGTAGTTCTTGCGCGGGTCCCAGAGCACGAAGACGCCGTCCTGATCGTGGTTGGCGTCGTCCGGGCCAATGTCATTCTCGAAGGTGTAGAGGTCGGGCAAACCGAAGGAGCCCACCGACCGCCAGCGCAAGTTGCCAAAGTAGACCATCAGGTCGGGGGCGACGTTGCGCACCTCGCGGTATAACTCCTCTGGCTTGAAGGCGACGGAGCCCATCGGTTTGCCGTTGTGATCAGGCAGGGCCTCGATCATCTCCTTGATCTCGTCGCGCACCTTCTCATAATCGCGGGCGGGAATCTTCCCCTGCGGTTCGCGCCCCTCGACGTTCAGGAACACACGGGCGTAGTAGCCGCCGGCCCCCCAGGCGGTGGTTTTCTCCCAATCCACCTCCACCTTCTCGAAGGGAACCAGTCCCTCGTAGCGGGGCTCCTCTTTCAACACCAGCAGTCCCTCCCGCCGGAACCACTCGTTAATGGCGAAGCCCCCCTCCATCGCCTTGGCCCCGTGGTCGGAGACGACGAGTACCACCGTGTCGTCGTCCAACATTCCCAGAATCTCGCCCAGTTCCCGATCCAGGTAGCGGTAGTAGTCGGGGATGGCGTTCTCGTAGGGGTTACCCGGCTCGTGCTTGGGGTGGGCAGGGTCCCAGAACTTCCACATCCCGTGATGGATGCGGTCCAGGCCGATCTCGACGAACATGAAGAAATCCCACGCCTTCTCCCGCAGGAGATACTTGATGACGGCGAATCGCTTCTCGGTCATCTCCTGGATCTGTCGCAGGAGGTGGTCTTTGTCCTCGGTGCGGAACTGGGGCACATCCACGTCGTAGGGCTGGCCGCCCAGCACCCGGTCAATCTCGTAGCGCAGTTCGTGCGGGAAGGTGTACTGCCGCTCGGTGCTGGGGGTGAGGAAACTGCTGATCAGGTAGCCCTTGAGCGGCTTGATGGGGTAGGTCTGCGGCACGCCGACGACGACGGAGGTCTTATCGGCCTCGCTCAGGATGTCCCAGACGCGCTTCTCGTGGACGGCGTTGGCGGTGGCGATGGTCATGCGGTCGTAGGAGTGATCGGCCCGATTGCGGAAGCCGTAGAAGCCCAGCACGCCGGGATCCTTGCCGGAAAGCATCGAGCACCAGGCCGGGACGGTGATGCAGGGGATGGAACTGGAGAGCGGCCCATAGATACCTTCGTCAATGAGGCGGCTCAGGTTGGGCAGTTGGTCCTTCAGACCCAGGCTGCCCTCAGCGCTCGTCTGGAACAGCACCGCCGGTGGGGCGCAATCGAGGCCGGCGATGAAGACCTTGCGCGGTTTGTGACGCTTGAATAATTTAAGCACCTTTTGTCCTTTCGTTGTTTCACGTTTCAAGTTCAAGGTTTCAGGTTGTTCAACTTATGACCTGAAACCTGGAACTCGGAACCTGCGACGCTCACTTCCGATGCTTCATCCCCTCCAGCAACACGCGGGCTACCTCGGGCCGGGTGAACTCCTCCGGCAGCATCTCCCCCCGCTCCAGCATCTGGCGCACCTGGGTGCCGCTGAGGAAGATCCGATCCTCCGGCCCGTGAGGGCAGGTCTTAGCGGAGACAATCCCGCCACACTTCTTGCAGTAGAAAGCGTGCTCGAACCTGAGGGGGACGATGCCGATGTCCTCCGGTGGGAACTGATCGAATATGTTCTGGGCGTCGTAGGTGCCGTAGTAGTTGCCCACGCCGGCGTGATCACGCCCGACGATGAAGTGGGTGCAGCCGTAGTTCTTGCGGGCGATGGCGTGGAAGATGGCCTCGCGGGGGCCGGCGTAGCGCATAGCAGCGGGGAAGACGCCCAGGATGACCCGCTCGGCGGGGTAGTAATCGCGCAGGATGGCCTGGTAGGAGGCGATGCGCACCTCGGCGGGAATGTCGTCTTTCTTGGTCTCGCCGACCAGCGGGTGGAGGAAGAGGCCGTCCACGATCTCCAGCGCCGTCTTCTGGATGTACTCGTGGGCGCGGTGGATGGGATTGCGCGTCTGGAAGCCGACGACGGAGCGCCAGCCCCGACGGGCAAACATACGCCGCGTCTCGGCCGGGGTGTGGCGTAGTTCTGGGAACTCGGTCTTGCAGGCAGCAGGCCAGTCCACCAGCCAGATGTCCCCACCTAGCAACACCTCGCCCTGCCGGTAGAGGCGGGCCACGCCTGGATGGGCCTCGTCGGTAGTGCGGTAGACCTCGCGGGCCTCCCGCTCCTTGACCTTGCGGTCATAAGGGTATTTCTCGGCGACCTCCATCACCGCCAGGACCCGCTCTCCTTCGCAGAGGGCTACCTCCTGCCCTTCCCGGACGCGGTCGGCCAGGCCCTGCTCCACGGCCAGAGTGACGGGTATGGACCAAACCAGGCCGTTGGCCAAGCGCATCTCTTCAACGCAGCGGTCGTAGTCGGCTTTGAGCATGAAGCCGGTGAGAGGGCTGAGGGCACCGGTGGCCAGTAGTTCCAGGTCGGAGAGGCCCATTCGACCTAAAGGGACCTTGACCATGCGCTCGGCACGCTCCCGCACTGCCTCCCGCACCTCGCCGCGCAGGACGCGGTCCACCAGCACACCGCCATGGGGACGGATGACGTTGTAATACGGCTCGCTCAACTTCCTGCTCCTTTACCTGTGGTTTGGGATGAACGCAGTGGGATTGTACCACGATGGTAGGGGGTGTCAAGGGGAATGGTTATTCTTCTTCCCCGTCGAGGATCGGTTTTGCCGCCGGTGGCGCTTATGCTCTGGGGACGGGCAGCCCAATGAGTCACAAGACTTCCCCACCGACGCAATGTAGTGTATAATATTGAACACTGGCGATTTTGCTCGTAGTAACGACTTCAGTCGTTCAAAGCGAGGTCAGAGCGACTGAAGTCGCCACTACTATAATATTCATAAGGCTGACGATTCGACGATTCAAGGAGGTGGAGGCAATGCGCAAGGTTATCAGTTTCTTAGCCGGGGTATTTGCTGGGGCCGTGGTCGGGGCTGCAGCCGGGATATTACTGACTCCCTATTCGGGGTCGGAACTCCAGGAGCGGGTACGCACCCGTGTGCAGGAATTAATCGAAGAGGGAAAACGGGCCGCCGCTGCCCGCCGGGCTGAACTAGAAGCACAATTAGAGGCGTTCAAGCGCGGCACCCCGGTCACCCTCGAGACCGCGCCCGAACAGCCCCAGGCGTAGTCGTGTTGATTGGCTACCCTGTGCCACCCTTGCGAAGGCCGCGAATCCCGCCGGGCCTAACCTTCGCAAGGGTTCTTTTTACTTCTCAATCATCGGGTAATAGACTGCCAGGGGACTGATGGAGTGCGCAAAGCACCTCTGCCTAATCAAGCCATGGTGGCACGCTCTGTCTATCTCCAGCCAGCGGTAGCCGAATTGTGAAGATACTGCCCACGCCGGGCTTGCTCTTCACGGTGATCTCGCCGCTGTGCAGGTAAATCAGTTCCTGGGCGATGGCCAACCCCAGGCCGACTCCCTGTTGTTCCATTTTATCTCGGTCAATCTGCCGGAAATGCTGAAAGAGATGCGGTATCTCCTCGGCGGGGATACCCACCCCCTGGTCGGACACAGCGACCTCTACCCAGTCACCGGTGGCCTGGGCGCTCACCGTCACCCGCTTTCCCTTCTCCTTGGAGAACTTGATCCCGTTGTCTACCAGTCGCCCCAGAGCGTCTACAAAGAGAGGCTCGCATAGCCATACTGGGGGCAGGTTGGAATCCAGCCTTGTCTCCAGCATCACGCCACAGGCCATGGCCTGCTCCTCGTACTGCTGGACCGTACGTCTCAAAATCGCATCCAGGTCGTGGCGTACACAGGCCAGCAGGCGGAACTCCTCCGCCACCCGGCCGGTGTCCAGCCGGACCAGAAACAGGAGATCTTCCACCAACTGGGTCAGCCGGTCGGCACCCTGTTTGATCACCAGCAGGAATTCCTGGAGATCCTCATG
>QMOC01000055.1 GCA_003648085.1 Chloroflexota bacterium | reverse complement strand
TATGTTACCACTCAGTGGGCTGTGGGACCGCTGATTGACGATGTGCACACCGTCCCCTTACCATCTGATATACCAGCGGGTGAGTACCGGGTGGTCATAGGAATGTACCTCTGGCAAACGGGCGAACGGTTGCCGGTGTTCAGCCCCGACGGCACGGAGATTCCGAACGGCGCAATCATCCTCGATCAGACTTTCGATGTAATTCGTTGAGCGATGCAGTCAATTCGTTATGAAGTCAAAATGACCTGCGACGAGGTGTACTTGCCTGATGTACGTGCCTGGATCAACTTGCATCCAGACGTATTCATTGAGGCATATCCGCCTCGCCAGGTCAATAGTCTGTATTTTGATACCTATGAGGCGGACTGTTTGGTGGATAATCTCATCGGGGTTAACCGACGAGCAAAGTTGCGTTTCCGCTGGTACGGCGATGATGACTCGGCGGTGCGAGGGACGTTGGAATTGAAATGCAAGTCGAACCAACTGGGGTGGAAAGAGCACTATCCTGTGCCGACCTCCTTTGACCTGAGAACAATCTCTTGGAGAACTTTTATGCAGGAGTTACGTGGGCAGGTTGATGGCGTGTTTGCCATTTGGTTGTCTTACCTGAATCAGCCGGCTTTGATTACCCGTTATATGCGCGAGTACTATGAATCCATAGATCGTCAGATACGTGTGACAATAGACTACAACCAGGCTTTTTACGAGCAGGTCACCTGCCTGACGCCGAATCTGAGGGTCAAGGCCCCCCTCCCCGGTCTGGTTGTCGTGGAAGTCAAAGCCGATGCCACATTGCATCAGCGTGTATCGGATGTTCTCTCGTCGTTCCCCCTTCAGGTGGAGCGGAATTCTAAGTATGTCAACGGCGTGCTGGGAGCATTGTGCTTTGTGTAACTTTATCACAGCCTGTATCAGGATGGCTATTGGAGGATCAATGAGACGGTATCTGATACTATCGCTCATCATCTCTCTTGTCGTGACGGCGTTATCTCTATTGTCCGCCGGATGCTCTTCCGGTTCTGGTGACCAGCGGGCCTTTTCCAACGACCATCGGGTCTTTCTCCCGGTGATTGCCTCTTCGGAGCGGCCTGCGGAGCGGTATACCTTCTTCGTCGCTGGGCATACTTATGGGGTGCCGGAGGTCAATAACCCAGGCGTCCACCCACCGTTTAAAGCGATGTTCCCTCAGATCAACTCACTCCATCCGGTCTTCGGTGTGTTCACGGGGGACATCGTGATCAAAAGCACGCCGACGGATTGGGATGAGGTTGATGCCGATCTAGCCGAGTTGACGGCGCCGGTTCACTTCGCGGTGGGTAACCACGATATGACCAACCGCGATTTGTTCGTATCACGCTACGGTCCAACTTATTACGCCTTTGAGTATCAAGGCGATTTATTCATCGTTCTGGATGGAGAACTGAACCAGGGCAACATTGTCGGTGAGCAGATGGGCGTCCTGCGGGATATGATTCAGGGAAACAGATGGCAGAATGTCTTCGTTTTCGTCCATCGGCTCCTTTGGGTGACAGAGGGTACACCATACTACATTCTGCGGGATCGCATCAATAATTCGAGTGTGTACACTTTCCAGAACAACTTCTGGGAGGATGTTGAGCCCTTGCTTCGCGGTCTGGATGCACAAGTGTACGTCGTAGCGGGTGACGTCGGCGTTACCTGGGCGATGGCTCTGTTTTACGAGGAGTATGAGAATATGCACTTGATCGCCAGTGGTATGGGTGGATCCGAGGAGGAGAATTTCCTGGTCTTCGATGTAGATGCAGCAGATGTCAGAATCCAGGCGCAGCGTCTGGATGGTCAACCGTTGGAGCGGGGGGTCATCGAGGCCTATAATCTGGCTTACTATAGCAGTGTGCCATAGCGACCAATAATGGTCACATCTCCGCCGGCCTTGTGTGGCGGGAGATTGCTTCGAGGTATACTGTACGTACGCGGTCGGCCACAACCCCCCACGTGTGGTTCTCCAAAACCTTTCTCCGCCCCGCCTCGCCCATACGCGCTCGCCGCTGCGGGTCCGCCAGCAATGCCAGGATGGCCCGCGCCAGGTCGTCAGCGTCTTGATATGCGACCAGCAGGCCGTCCTGACCTTCGTCAATGACCGACGGAATAGCCCCAGTGCGAGCACCAATGACCGGCTTCCCGCACGCCCAGGCCTCAAGAAAGGCAATGCCGAACGATTCATAGCCGGAGGGCAGGACGAACAGATCGCAGGCCGCAAGCAGCGCCGGTTTCTCCTCCTCCGGGAAGTCATTGACCACGGTGACGTGGGCCTGTTGCTCCGACGGAAGTGCGTCAATCATCTGTTGAATCTGACGGGAGTAGGGTGTGCGTGCCCCTGCAATCAGCAATTGGACGTCGGGGTGCATGGCCCACACCCGTCGCATGGCCTCCAGCAGGACGTCAAACCGCTTGCGCGCAGTTTGTTTAGCCACGAGAGCCGCAACCGGAGCATCTCCCCAGCCATACCGACGTCTTATCACTGTGCCATCGGCCTTGACAAAGGTGCTGGCATCCACGCCTGGTCCGATGACCGAGATTTTGTCGGCACGAATACCGCGCTTGATCAAGTAGTCGCGCTCAAAAGTTGTGTGGGCGATGTAGGCATCGGCCTGCCGGATCGCCCGGTAAATCATCATCCGGTCGTAGCCCCACGTATCGGCCGTGTGGATTGCGCCCAGAAAGACAATGGGAATTCCAGCGCGCTGGGCCCCTGCAAGTGCATAGTGCATATGCAATAGAGGAAATGCGGTGGCGAACACTACGTCGGCCTCGCTGTTGGCGACCGCCCGGGTCATACCGAAGATCAGAGGACCGTTGTAAATAGCGCGCAGCCAGTCGTTGCAGGGCAGGTGCAGCCTGTATGCTACCCCGGCAATCAGCATACGCAGCCTGCCAAAACGGTTGAACACCGGGAAGCGGCGCACCGTCACGCCGTTAATCTCCTCCGTTCCGGCAGGCATCGCAGGTACATCAGAGCGCCAGAAAAGTTCCAGGTTATAGGCGGTGGTTGTGAACACCGTCACCTCGTCGCCGTAGCGCGAGACCAGTTGCTCGGAGAGGTTCTTCATCAGCCACTGGGAGCCCCCGATGGAGGGAGGATAGGCGTGCACCACGTGGAGCACTCTCATCGGTCTGAACCTCCGGAGCGCATTGATCGGAATAGCAGCGGGACGAGCATTGCGGTCACTGCGGTAAGCAGGCTGATTGCCACTCCCACCCGGAAGGATAACGGTTGGTACACAAACTCGACCTGATGTGAGCCGGCCGGCACTACGACGGCGCGGAAGGCGTGGTCGGCGACGTACACCCGCGTGGCCTGCCCATCCAGCAGGGCTTTCCAGCCCGGGGCGTAGTTATCGGTCAAAACGAGCAGGCCGGCGGCGGCGGTTTCAACTTCCATCCTGACCCGGTTGGGCTCGTAATCAACGATGTGGACGGCGGCGGCGGTCGCGGGCGTCTCCGGCGGCTCCGTCCAACCTGCGGGTGCCTCCTCCAACACGACCCTCTCACGAAAGTCGAAGCCGCTATCGGTGATGCGCTCCAGCGATTGGGCGGCACTGTCCACGATTTCGGCATGGTAGACGACAAATGCTCGGGGCAGCACGTCCCGATTGCGGTAAACCCTTACGCTCCCCGCATCCCGGTAGACCAATTCCCACTTCCCGTTGAGTTCCCGGTCTGTGAGGACGTACTTCACGTTCAGCAGATCGAAGAGGGGCGAATTGGCCTGCACGAACAGCGAATGCAGGTGGAAGCGATAATGACCTTCCAGGCGGTCAACCAGGTCCGCATACCGCCGTGGGACGACGGCGTCGTATCCCCGTATGTCGGATACGCCAAAGAGCATGCCGCTGTTGGGGTACAGGATCAAGTCGGTACCGCTGACGCGGTAGATGTCACGATCCTGTTGCAGGAATTGAACGGCGCCGGGCGTTGGGAAGATGTGTTGAGGGGCGATGGCGGGGTTGAACGGCATACCAAGCAGAAAAGCATCCAGCATGGTCAGACCCAAAGCGGCGTAGGCCCATATCTTGGATCTACCAGGCGGCTTGCGTTCCCACCAGTGCAGCGCAGACCAGGAGAGCGCGATGAGTACCGGCAGGTACATCACGACGTTGCCGGGGAGGAACAGGGCTAATTTCTTCTCATACCGCTCCTCCACCAGGGCGTAGTAGTACTCCAGAGGGCGCGAGAGGTAGGGTGTTCCCCAGTTCGTCTCCACAAATTCGCGCCCGGAGCGGATGACTTCATCCTTGAAGATGACAAAGCCGGTGTAGGCAAACGCGATGAGGAACAGGCTGACCAGCGCGGACAAGGCCAGCGTGCGCAGAGTGAGGCGGCGGCAATGTTGACATCCTCCGCTGATCTCGTCCAGTCCCAGGCCGGCCAGGATGGCGATGGCAAGGGCATAGATCAGGCGCAACCTCCCATTCGCCGCTAAGTTGAAGAGAGGCAGATAATTGATCGCGTTCAACAATGGCAGGCGAAGCGCGACACCCAGGCAGACGACGGCCATCAATGCGAAAAACAGGACCGGGTTGCGGTGGGGAGCGGAGCGGCGCCTGAGGTTGTGCAAAGTAGCCGCTACCGCCAGCGCCAGTGGCAGCACGCCCACATACGTGTTTTGTTCCATATAATTGCTGTAAGGAAACCAGTAACTGCCGTCAAGGTCGGTGCCAAAGTATTGGGGCAGGATCGCGGTGACCGCCGTCGGCCAGTCGTGCCATTCGAGAAAAATACGAGTGATGAAAGCAGACGCGCTGCCGGGCAACTCACTCTCCCTCAGAGACGGAGTGACGCTATGGGTAAGAGCCTCCGCGAAGGGCAGCAGTTGCACCGCAGCCAGCAGTACACCCAGCGCCGTTGCTGTGGCGATCCTCACAAGTTGGGGGAACAGCCTCGATGTCCGCCAGCCCTCGAGGGAGACGGCCCGGTACAGAGCATACGCCATCCAGGCCAACATCACGTGGAAGGAGGTCTCCGGATGCCCTCCCAGAAATTGTGCACCGATGGTCAGGCCGCTGGCGATGAGGTATAGCCCGCTTCTTCTGGTGAGCGCCCTTTCGATAGTTAGCAACATCGCCGGCAGCCAGACGATAACCGAGGAGTGAGGATGGCCGAGCCATACGATCAGAGGCCCGCTGAAAGTGAAGACCATCATAGCAAGCAACGCACCGGGCTTGCTCAGGCCGACCTCTCTGGCGAACAGAAATGTGAAGAGGCCGGCAACGAACAGGCGAAGTATGGCTGTGACGGTAAAGGAGGAATACAAAGGGAGAAGATAGCCTATCAGGTTGAAGGGACTGAATACAGCCGATTGGGCGTTTCCCACGAAAGGCAGCCCGCCGTCGGTGTATGGATTCCAGAGCGCTAGTCGGCCCTGGGCAAGCATACGCCGGGTAAAGACCTTCCAGGGGAGGAATTGATAGACCTGATCGGATAAAAGCGGATTGCTCGGGCCGGTGTAGCCCTCCGGTGCAAGTGGCTGCCATAAAGGATCGAGGTCGAAGACCAGATCCGCCGGTAGCAACACGCGCCCGCCGAAGACGGCCGGCCAGAAGAAGACCAGCAAGACCAGGATCAGAAGCAGGGCAGCCTCCGCGATCTCCCGTCTGGCTCTCCGAGCGAGATTACGATCAGGCTGTTGATTCCAGGATGCGCTCATAAACTTTCCGATAAGAGGCGATCATTCCCTGCTGTGAGAAGTCTCGCTGTCCTACTTGCCGGGCGACTCTCTGCAACTCCTCGTACTCTCCTGCCAACGCTTCGATGGCGGTGAGGATGTCCGTGGGTGTGACCCTGTCCACGACCTTGCCGCAGCCGGTCTGCTCCACGTAATCCGCCATTGGGATGCACCGGCTGACGATGACCGGTTTCCCCGCCGCCAGTGATTCCATCAGCGAGTGGGGGTAGGGCCGGATGATGGCCGGGCCCGTTGCCAGCGCGACGCCGGCGTGCACACCGGCCAGCACCTCGTTGACATCCACTCTTCTGTTCAGGACCTTCACCCGTCCTTCAAGACCCAAGCGGCGCACACGCCGTTCCATCTCCTCGGCGAGCACGCCCCGCCACAGGAATACCAACCGCAGGTGATCTACCTGTCGGGCCGCCGCCAACAGTGCCTCTATCCCTTTACTGCGGAACTGCCGCTTCGTCCAGGGAGCCGACCCAACCATCAGCCTTATCTCCGAGCGCAGCGGAAGGGGGGAGCAGGTGAACCGGGTCGTATCAATGCCGGGACGGACCAGAACAGCGTTATCCAATCCCCACGCCCTGAGGCGCTTCAGACTGCGCCCGTCGGCCACGGTGACGGCAGCGAAGGAGGCGAAGAAGGCCACGCTAGGTCGTCTGTCCCTCACCCCGCCGGTCAAAGAGTAGACGATCGGACGTCGTAACACACGCAGGACCGGGAAAGGAAATGGATCAGGGTTGAACAGGTGGTGGATCTGGGTATCCGACTCCAAGGCTCGCAATTGTCTCAGTTTGTGAAGCCCAAAGACCACCCTGGGCAGGCATAAGGGAAAAGCGCGATTGGGATTGAGGTAAACTAACCTGCCACCAAAATGGCCTCGCAAAGCCCCAATTTCCTGCACGACGGCATCGCACTCCGGCATTGCCGGGGGAGGAACGGTGAGGTGATAGAGAATGTTCATCTGGTCGTGCCAGCCCCTGCGGACAACACGCGCTCGTTCTGCCCGCCGAAGCGCCCGCGCCATCCGTCGAGGAGCCCCAGGCGGATGGCCCGTGCTTTAGCCGACCTGCCGAGCAGTTGTGCTCTCAGCGATACCGCGAGGCCGTAGAGGGTCCAGAAACCATAAAGCGGGATTCTCCGAGCGTGGCGGAATTTGTGGATGAACAGGAAGCGGTTTCTGAAGACATAATAGATGTGCAGTGTCTCTCGCAGGTCAGATGAGCGGCTCAGGGAATGGAAAGCCCGCGCTCGTGTGTCTATGGCGCTGACGTAGCCCTGTCGCCTGGCCCGCTCGCACAGGTCGGCGATTTCGCCGCCGAAGAAGTAATCTTCATCGAAAAGCCCGACGGTGCGAAAGACCTCGGGCCGGACCACCACCACAGTTCCCGGTACGTAATCCACCTCACGGACGGGCACGCCGGCCGTTACCTCACGAATGTGCGAGTTGGTGTGTCGTGCAATATCCCTCCCCCCCGCCGATAGCAGCCGCTCCCTCCCATCGGCGTCGAAGAGCAGCGGCCCGACAAGTCCCAAGCGTGCGTCCGCATGGAGCGTGTCCACAAGCCGGATAACGTCCTCCTCTTCGATGAAAGCGTCGTTGTTCAGCAGGAGGATCGGAGCATCGCCTGCGGAGAGTGCCCGAACGATCCCCCGGTTGTTCCCGCCGGCAAAGCCCAGATTGACCGGATTACGGATCAGACGGGCATCGGGGCACTCGCGTGAGATGACCTCGGCGCTTCCATCGGCGGATCCATTGTCCACAACCCAAATCGCGGGTCGTAGACGCTTCCAGGATGCGACGGCACGCACACAGCGGACCGTCTCCGCGGCCGCGTTCCAGTTCAGGATGACGACGGCAAGTTCCATCTACGCAGCCCTGCACAGGAAATAACTGGAGCCCCGATCGCACCGCAGCCTGTTCCCCGTCAGTTCGTTGCGGGTCTGGTCCAGAATCTCCCATCCCGTCTCGCCCAGCCAGCATTCCAGAGCGGCGTGGGTGAAGCGGCTGCCGTGCTGAGCGCCGGGGGCGGGGGTGACGAAGTAGTTGGGGTCCTCCGTCTCAAGCGTCACCACGCTTTGGACAACCAGATAGTGGGCTGTGATGGGGCGCAGGAGTTCGAGGAAGCGGCGGGGCTCTTCCAGGTGGTAAAGCCCTCCGGCGCACAGAACCAGATCATATCGGTGGGGCTCCTGGATGAAGGCCCACGCATCGGCGATGATGAATTCAATGTTATCGAAGCCCAGAAGCCGGGCTGCTGTTCTGGCGCGTTTGATCTCCATCGCCGCCAGGTCAATTCCGGTGATCCGCGCCCCCGGGCAGATGTCGGCCATCATACAACTGTAGTAACCGTCGGCACAGAACAAGTCCAGACACGTCGGGTGCTCCTCCAGGCCTTTCAGGCAGCGGGTGAGATAGGGGATCAGAACCCGCTCCTTGCACAACTGGTTCGTGAAGTGAGGTGGGCAACGTTCGCCGAGGACCTCCCGCAGGGAGAGAATCTCCCTTTTTTCCAGGCGAGTACCCAGGAGTTGCCGAGGCTTGAGTGATAACAGCATCCTGGCAGCGTTGACCAATCGCCGCCCCAGGCCCATCTCCCGCTTGTCGAAGCGGGTCTTCAGCCCTAATCTCGCGAAGTCGTGATACCAGGGCTGGAGATCATACACCTCTTGGTAGAACGCTGCCATGCGCTTGCCTCCGGCGCTCCCTAGAATGTGCCCCCTTAAGAGTGCTAGTAGTAGCGGTTTCAATCGCTTGGGGAACGACTGAAGTCGTTACTACGGATTTTTCGGATAGGGTGCTGAGCGTCCGCCGTCTACTTGACTTCGGCGGCATTTTAGCATACTATGGCAGCGTGGTCAAGACCCTGTTCGCCAAGTTGGAGTAGTTAATGAGAGTATCACCGAGAGAAGACTTATCCCACCGGGTTGTACTTATCATTCTCAACTGGAACGGCAGGCGGTACTTGGAACCCTGTCTGCGCTCGGTTTTCGCTCAGGAATTTCGGGATTTTGCCGTGATCCTCGTGGATAACGGTTCCACGGATGGCTCTGTCGAGTTCGTGCGAACGCGCTTCCCCCAAGTTCGCTTGATCGAGAACAGCGAGAACCGAGGTTTCGCTGCTGCCAACAATCAGGCCATCCGCGCATCCGCTTCAGAGTTCGTCGCCACGCTGAACAACGATACGGAGGTAGACCCAGGATGGTTGGGCGCGTTAGTGCGGGCTATGGAGACCGATCCCTGCATTGGGATGTGCGCTTCGAAAATGTTGTTGGCCGACCGGCAGGAAGTGATCGAATCGGCGGGTATCGCTGTGGACAAGGCTGGTATCGCCTGGGGTGTGGGAGGCGGAAACGTCAACCATCCAGACGAGGCTATCCCCACCCCTGTTTTTGGCCCCTGCGCGGGGGCGGCCTTGTATCGGCGGGCCATGCTGGGGGACATCGGCCTCTTTGATGAGGATTTCTTTGCTTATCTGGAAGACGTGGACCTGGCCTGGCGAGCGCAGTGGGCTGGCTGGACATGCGTTTACGTGCCGGAGGCGATCGTCTATCACGTCCATTCCGCAACGGCCAGGGAGGGCTCCCACTTCAAGAACCGCTTACTAGGGCGCAACAAGATATGGCTATTGTGCAAGAATTATCCTTTTCCCCCGCTGCTCCGCTACGCGCCGCTCATTCTGGCATACGATCTAATGGCGGTGGGATACGCCATAGCCGCCGGGCGCGGGCCTGGCGCAGTGCAGGGGCGGATAGAGGCGCTGATCGGGCTCTCTCGCATGCTTGCCAAAAGGCGGCAGATCATACGCCGGGTGTCATCTCGCGCGATGATGGCGAAGTTGCAGCCGCTGGAGAATCCCCTGGCCGTGCTACGCCGCTACGCGCATATACGAACT
>QMOC01000054.1 GCA_003648085.1 Chloroflexota bacterium | reverse complement strand
TCAATGGTGACGCCGTGGTAGATGGAGACGTAATTCTGCACCTTGACATTGTCCCCCAGGACGACGCCGGAATCAACGTACACCCCTTTGCCCAAAATGCAGTTACGGCCGATGCGCGTTCCCTCCCGCACCTGGGCCTGATGCCAGATCGAAGTCCCCTCACCAATCTCCGCCCGCTCCGAGACTTCTGCCGTGGGATGGATTCTGATTCTCGTGTGCATCAGTTCACTCCTCCTCGATGGGGAGCGAGTTCATCCGCTGCGTTGTTCTCAGGCCCTCTCTGCACCTGTCAGCGCTCGCTCGAAGGCTGCGAGCACCTGTGCCTCCATACCGACGATCTCCGCCAGAGTTCGAAGAGCGGAAGGCAGCGGCTCCTGCCACAGCCACTCCACCCGCAGCCAGAAACCGGGCAGCACTTCTGAGTGGAATGCGCCCTCCTCGCCGGCGAAGACGACCCGATACCGGCCTCCCTCTCCCAGCCGGTAGAACTCAGCCCAGCGCCGGTCGGGGTCAATCACCCAGTACTCCCGTACTCCGCCGGCCTCGTACTCGTAGAATTTTTCCCCTCGGTCGCGCCCAGCGCTTTCCGGCGAGAGGATCTCCACGGCCACGTCCGCCGGGCCGTCGAGATGGGTCTCCTGCAACCGGTTCAGGTGTTCCCGCGCCACGAAGAGTAAATCCGGCTCCCTTCCTGACTGCTCCAACTTCATCTGAAAAGGAGCACTCAAGACAACACCCAGGTTGTGTTGCCCGACAAAGATGCCCATCACCTTCGTCAGGAAATCGGCGATATTTTGGTGCTTTCTCGAGGCCGGACTGTACATTATCACCTCCCCATCCACCCACTCGGCCAGTGTATCCTCGTCGGCCCATTCCAGGAACTCTTCGTAGGTCATATACCGTGGTGCGGAAATACGCTCCCGGGCCAGCATCTCCACCAACTGCTGCCGCAGCCGGGGCTCTTCCTCAATCCAGCGGGGAAGTTCCCGGACGATGGTCTCCCGGAGTGGTTTGAGACTTTCTACGGTCGCTGTATCCATTTCATCCTCCAATCACTCCTCCCTTATTTACCCCGGCCACTCCACCACGAACCCCGTCCCCTCTGCCCGCACCTCCGGCAATGGAACAGCGGGGCTCTTTTCGACGCGCACCCCCTCCTCCAGACAGGTCAGGCAGAAAATCTCCATCGCCTCGTCCTTGCCGTTGATCTTGACAGCCGCGTAGCCCTTGCTGCGCACCTGGGCCAGCATCTCTTTCGCTGCCTGGCGCAATTCCCGGTAGACCCGGAGTGAGGCTTTCATATATTGCGAGGTCAGATGGGCCTTGAGAGCCAGCCCCTGAGGCGTGACGAAATACTTCAGCCGGCGACGCTCCATCTTCGTTGCTTTGACATACCCCTTGCGGATCAATCGCTTGAGGTACCAGTTGACACTACCCACGGCCACGCCTAACTGGGCAGCCAGGCTGGCCTGGGTGGTCTCTGGATTGCGCTCCAGGGCTTCCAAGATGCGTAGTTGGTGCTCCACTTCCGACATCGGCTACCTTCGGGATTCACGGAGTAAAATTCAGTGATTGAATTTTACCACACTATCACAGGAGGTCAAGGCCGCCCGACGATCAATTGATGAACCGCAAGATATGGGGTCAGCGTTTGTCAGCGTTAATCTGCGTCCGATCTCGAATCCGGGGAAACGGCTGAGTGGTTACGAAAGGCGCTAAAAACGCCGGCGAAGATGGAAAACAACGTCGCCGGTCACGATGCAGCCTTCTTGTGCTCATCCGGGGCCGGTACAATCACCTGCAACCGGCCAGGTAAGATTGTATACTCGATGTGGGTCGCGGATAACTCAAACAGTTCGCCATCAGCCTGAATGGGGGTAGGTGGATCGCACTCGATGGCCAGGCGGGTCGTGCGGAGGTAGGTGACCTCCGGACGCTCGATGTGGCTGCCGTCGAAGGTGGTCGGCAGCAGGCGCAGCAACTTGAGCCGTCCCATTTTCCCGGCGAATATGAAGTCCAGGTAGCCATCATCCACCTCGGCGTGGGGCGTCATCCAGAATGCGCCCCCGGTGCGGCGGGTGTTGCCCACGGAGACCAGCACGACCATTCCTTCATACTTTCCATCGTCCCAGACAAGCCGCATATGCCAGGGCTTGTGGCTGAGGATGGTCTTGAGCGCGGCCAAGATGTAGCGCGGTGTGCCTTTGATCCGCTCCATCGCTGCCTGGGTGATGGTCACCATCGGCTCCAGCCCTACCGCCGAGTTGTTGTCGAAGTAGCGACCGTTGACGCACCCCACATCAATGACGCGCGTGTGTCCTGCCAGGATAACCCGGCAGGCGGCTTCGACTTCTTTCTCCATCCCAAGCATATCGGCGAAGTCGTCGGCCGAGCCAAGCGGGATGACGCCCAACGGCCCGGCCACCCCGTTGCCTGCGGCCTGCATCAGGCCGTTGACCACCTCATTGATGCTCCCATCGCCGCCGGCGGAGACGATGGGGGAGAAGCCCGCCAGCGCCGCCTCCCGCGCCAGTTCGATACCGTGGTTCGGCCCCTCGGTGACCACCAACTCGTAGTCCAGGCCGATCTCCTGGCACACTCGCTCGATGTCGGGAATGGCGGCTTTGGCCTTCCAGCGGCCGGCATAAGGATTGACGATGATTTTGGCTGTGTTCATTCACTATTTGCCCTCTCAGTTATGCTCTCTCACAGCGCCTATAATAGCGAAGGTTGTCGTTCTGCGCAAGTAAAGGGGGTGAGCGCCGACATCCTTCAAGGCTGTGTCGTCGGGCCGTTCCTTGACAACTCACTGAAAGTGTGGTATCTTGCTACCCGTTGCCACGGCGTTCGACAGTACGTCCCAGGTGTGTGCAGAGCACGGAGGGGCATTCTGGCCGGCGCCGAAGTATGTAGCAAGGAGGAAGGAAAACGATGGAAGACAATAATCGCGCACTGGGGACCGTCCAGTGGTTCAGCCGCGTGAAGGGGTATGGGTTTATCCGCCCCGATGGACAGGAGGAGGACGTCTTCGTCCACTACTCCGCCATTCGCGGTGAAGGCTACCGGAACCTGAATCAGGGCCAGCGGGTAGAGTTCACGGTGGAAGATACCCCCAAGGGGCCTCAAGCCGTGGACGTCGTCGGACTTGACACGGGAGAGGGGGGGTCCGAAGAAGCCTATGCCTAGCATAAATCCATAAGATGCCTCTCCAGCCCCGGTGGCGTGAAGCCCCGGGGCTTTTTACGTACATCCTTACCAGGGTGGGTGAAGGGGCCTACCTGCGGCGACGGGCAGTCTTGCGGCGGAGCGGGCCGCCCCGGTAGGCAGGGGCCAGAATAGCGAAGGGGGTGCAGCGGCTCACGTCCAGCATGCGCGTCGCCAGGCGGGGGTCGAGTTCCTCGATGGGAGTCGCTGTGGTGATGACGGTCGGCAGGCGGGCGTTGTAGCGATAGTCGAAGATCTGATACAGTTTCTCCCTGGCCCACGGTGTGGCCGACTCGGTGCCCAGGTCGTCGAGGATAAGGAGTGGAGCGCGGCGCACCTCCTCGAACCGTTGATCGAAGGTGACTGTGCTCTGGGGGTTGAAGGTGGCGCGCAGGTGATCCAGCAGGTCGGGGACGACGACGAAGAGAGCCGGATAGCCCCGCTTCACGCGGTAGTTGGCGATGGCCGCAGCCAGGTGGGTCTTGCCACAGCCATAGGTACCGGTGAAGACCAGCCAGTCACGGGGGCTCTCGGCAAAGGCACGGGCGATGTCGAAGGCGCGTTTGAGGTTCTCCTCCTCATCGCGGGGCAGTTCCCCTTTGCGCAGGTCGAAGTTCTCAAAAGTTTGATCGGTGTGCAGACTCAGGCTGCTCAGGTCCGATTGGTCCGGCGAGATGCCCGCCCGCCGGTAGTCGGGGGCCAGGATGGTGACGATTTTCGTCAGGTCGGGGTCCACCAGGCGAGAGCGGAGTCGCAGGGGAATCTCCTCCAACTCGTGGTTGGTGGTGATGACGGTCGGCAGGCGGGCATTGTAGCGATAGTTGAAAATCTGGAACAGTTTCTCCTGTGCCCAGGTGGTGCTGCTTTCGGTGCCCAGGTCGTCGAGGATGAGGACGGGTGCGGTGCGGACTTGTTCGAAGCGGGTGTCGTAGTCGGCGGGGCTGGAGGGGGCGAAGGCGGCGCGGAGGTGATCCAGCAGGTCGGGGACGGTGATGAAGAGCACCGGCTGGCCGCGCTCGACGCAGGCGTTGGCGATGGCCGCCGCCAGGTGCGTCTTCCCGCACCCAAAGCCGCCTTTCAGCAACAGCCATCCCTCCGGCTTCTCGGCGAAGGCGATGGCTTCCTCGTAGGCCCAGCGCAGATTGGCGCGTTTATCGGGTGGGAGGCCGTGTCCTTCGGGGGCGAAGGTCTCGAAGGTCATACGGGCCAGAATCTCCAGGTCGCTTAGCGTGCGCAGCGCGGCCACGCGCCGCTGGGCCAGTGCGGCCAGACGGCAGGTGCAGGGGACGAGTTTGCCGAAGTCAGGATGGCCGACGGGCACGTCCGCCCGCAGGTAACCCAGCCCTTTGCAGATTGGGCACACCTCCTGCATCCCGCCTCCTGCCTCCTGCTCAGTGCTCGATATACTCGCCATACTCCCCTTCAATGTAGCGCCGACGTTCCGCTTCACGGGTGCGTTTGCCCTTCCCTCTCCCCTCGCTGCGCCAGCGTTCCAGGATAGCGCGGATGTACTTCCAACTGCGCTTGTTCAGCGACACCGCCTCGCGGAACGCCTCCTCGATCCACTCGGCGGGATAGTCTCGCTCCGCCTCGCGCAGTTCATCGGCGATGAGCGGGGTGAGCAGGCCGATGTTTTGCTCGTAAAGGGTGAAGATGTTGGGCCGTGCAGCGGATTCGAGTTCGCCAGGCCACTTGCCGCGCGCGATAGCCTCGACTGCGGCACGTCCCTTGGCGGTGTTAGCGAAGTAGATTTCCTCGGCCCTGTCTCCGATGGCGATCTCGGCCCGCAGTAGCGTCCCGCGTTCGACGGCGCGCTCCAGCGCGGTGCTCAGCGCCTTGGTCGGATCGTCGCCCAGGCCGGAGAGGAGCACCGGGTCGGAGGCCAGATCGGCGCGGCGGAGGTAGCGCACCTTGCCCCGCTGCCGCCCCAGCCGCCATAGAACGTGCAGCGTGAGTTTCAATTCGGCCAGATCGTCCACGATGGGGATGAGTTCGGTGAAGACCGGCTCAGGGATGCTGACGCTGCGGACTTTTCCGGGTGGGAAACCGCTGAAAGTTTTCATGCTCGATCATTGGTGGATGATACCACATTCCGCACGAATCATCAACCATCGAGATGCCGCCCTATCCACGCCTCCACTGCCGCCAACGCCCGTTCCTTGCCGACGTCGTTGAAGACTTCGTGGTAGTAGCCTTCGTAGACCTGCCGCTCTTTGTCGGTGAGCGTCATATTTTCGTAGAAGACGCGGCTGCCCTCGGGTGGAGCCAATCGGTCGGCGCTGCCGTGCACAATTAGGCACGGGATGCGCATCTCGGCAGCGTGGGCCTGCGTCCACTCGACGGCCCGGGTGAGTTCGGTGCTCAGGCGCGGCGTGCCCAGGCTGTGCACCAGCGGATCGTTGACGTAGGCCTCGACGACGGCCTGGTCGCGGGAGATGGCTGTGGCATCCAGTTTAGTATCGAGTGTGAGGCGGGGGAGAATGCCCGAGAGCACCTTGCTCAGCGCGAGCAGGAGCGGGGAAACGCCAACCTGGGCCAACACGGGCCCGGAGGCGATCACACCGGCCAACCCCTCCGGGTGATGCAGCGCGTATTCCAGGGCGATCAGCCCGCCCATGCTGTGCCCCAGCAGGAAAGTGGCGCGCTCCGGCTCCTGCTCGTGCACGAGTTCGAGGAACGATCTCACGTCTCCGCGAAACTCGGCCCACTCGTTGATGTAGCCGCGCGGGCCAGGCGAGCGACCGTGGCCCCGCAGGTCGAAAGCGTAGACGGCGTATCCTTGGGGCACGAACCAGTCTACCACGTTGCCGTAACGCCCGCTGTGTTCGCCAAAACCGTGGACGATGGGCAAAACTGCCTTCGGTCTCCCCTCCGGTCGCCAGCGCTGGTAGTAGAGTTCCAAGCCTCCAAAGCCGGTGAACGTACCTTCATTGTGTTCCATTGCATCCCTCCTGTTCAGATGTTCAGATGCTCACGATCCTCTTCCCCTGTTCCCACCCCCAGGGGTGCGTCCGATCCTTCACAACGGCGCGCAACGAATCATCTGGGTCGGCGTTATCACCCAATCCATCCGCTGATCCGTTTCACTGCAGGGAAGAGCATCCGCCAGGCAGCAGTCATAGGTCACCCCCACCCGCAGGGCCGGCGTGGTGGGCAGAAAGCGGTCGTAGTATCCTCCGCCGAACCCCAGCCGCACTCCCTGCCGGTCGAAGGCCACCCCGGGTACCAGCACCACGTCCAATGTGGCCGGGTCTATCACCGGCAAATCTGGTGCAGGTTCTAGCATGCCGAAGCGGTGGCGCACCAAGCGGGTGGGATCGTAGGGATAGAGCACCAGCCAACGGCCCGCTATACGCGGCACGACCCATTGTTTCCCCAGCAGTCTATCGAAAAGAGGGCTCAGGTCAATCTCATTGCGGAAAGCCAAATAGGTGAGGATAGTCCGGGCCTCCCGGAGCACCGGCCAGGCGACCAACCGCCGGCAGAGGAGTTCTGATGCAGCCTCGACCTCCTGGGGGGTGAGGCTTTCCCGCAGGTGGAGGAAATGTTGGCGGAGTCCGGATTTGTTCATCGCTGGTTACCGGTTACTGGTTGTTGGATGGGAAGGCGGCGTCCGGTAGCGCTGCGGCGGGTTCGCCCGAAGTCGCTAAGTCCGTCCAATTGCCCCACATCGAACACCGGTCCATCCTGGCAGACGAGGTATCCATCCAAAGCGCACTGCCCGCAGATGCCGAATCCGCACTTCATATACCGTTCCACGCTCAACTGGCCAGGGATGCCATGCTCACGGCACAATCGGTGGAGGGCGACGAGCATCAGTTCGGGGCCGCAGGCGTAAAGGGCCGGTTGGAGATTGGAGCATTGAGGGTTGGAGGTTAGGAATTGCAGGATGGCGTCGGTGACGTAACCCTTGTGGCCTACCGAGCCGTCGTCGGTGGCAAGGATGAGTTCGATCCCCAGGCTGCGGAAACGGTCCACATAGATCAGGTCATCGGCGCGGCGGGCGCCCAGGGCGACGGTGGTGGGGACAGAGCACTCGATGGCGTAGGTGGCCAGAAAGTAGAGCGGAGCCGCACCGTACCCACCGGCCACCAGCAGCGCCGGTCGGTCTTTACGGAGTGAGAATCCCCGCCCATAAGGACCGCGCCAGCCCACGCGGTCGCCCACCTTGCACTCGTGCAACGCTGTGCTGAACGGCCCCACGCGGGCCACGGTCAGCGTGAGCGGGGCAGGATGGGCAATGGAGATGGGCTTCTCGTCCACACCGGGGAGCCAGAGCATGACGAACTGCCCCGGTTCCGCTTTCTGCACCTCGGCATCCAGCACAAAGGTGCGGACGGTGCGGGTTTCATCGAAGATCTCATTAATGCGGACGGTTTGCGGCAAGGTCATACTTCTATCCTCCGTTATCCCTCTTGCTCACTGAATGCCTGATCCCGGTATGACGGCTGATGAACCGCAAGATATGGAGGTCGTAGTGGCGACTTCAGTCGCTCTGACCTCGCTTTGAACGACTAGAGTCATTACTACGAGCAGCTCCAATGTACTTTAAGGCGACCGCCGCCGGTCGGTGCCGCCTTTCATAGTGAAGCCATTTCCAGTATGGGACGCACCTGCCCCGCCCACTTCTCCAGATAGCGCAGAGTCAACCCCAGATAGCACCGCTCTTGCCCCACTTGACGGTCATCAGGGTGATGATCAGGCCCTCCTCGTCACCGGCTTTGAGGGCGCGCATGGCAGCAAAGACCTGCCAAGCGAGTCCTCTTCAGCACCCGCAGTGCCCGCAGCGTGACCCACTTGCTGGGCTGACCCTTGACCTCCACGTCGGCCCACATCTTGCCGTTGTAACTGTACTCCATCCGCCAGCGCCCCCGCTCATCCTGCTTGGCAAGCACGAGCCCCACCGCCTCGTCCAGACGCGGGTCGCCCCCGTACCCCGCCTCGACCAGCGCCTCCAGGTTCAACAGCACGTCGGTGACGTAGCCCAGCGGGTAGCCGAACTTGAACCAACTTGAACTGATGCGCTCCTTGTAGGGATAGTCGGCACGGGCGACGTCGTAACTGAGCAGGAAGTCAACGCACGCTTCAATGGCAGCCTCGACGGCAGGAGTACGGCCGGCAGGAGGCACGTGGTTGAGCGCCCACAGCACGCGCACCGCGCCCCAGGCGCAGGGCAGGCCGTAGTTGCCGGAACAGACGAAGCCGGGGGCCTGGAGGCCCGACCTGCGGTACCACTCGTAACCGTCTCCGGTGACGGAGCGGGCCAGCGCGTCAATCGCCCGCTCCAGCCGCTCGTCGCTCCCGTAGCCCAGATCGAGAAGCGCACGCACCATGTTGCCCCACAGGCAATGGTTGGCTCCGCCGGGGCGACCGTTGGTGGAGAAAGCGCCGCTTTCGGCCTGAGCGTGGGCAAAGACGTACTCGACGGCCCGGCGCACCCGCTCGTCACGCCCGTCGGCCCCCAGTTGGGCCAGGAAGAGCACCTGCCACAGGGTGGCGCGGTACTTGGGGGAATAGCCCGGGCCGGGCTTGACCCAGTAGCCCTCCGGGTACTGGGCGTCCAGGATGGCCGGGACGGGGCCGGTGCGCATCACCTCCGCCTGCGCGGCAACGACTTCAGGGTCGTCGGGGTCCCGGTCGAGCAGATCACGCAGGGCGAAGTAGCGCACGCCGGGGTTGGCCTCGTCGGGCTCCAACAGCCAGGGGAGGGGGTCGGCTTTGAGTTGGGCTTTCCAGTTGCTCATCTCTGCACACTCCGCAGGACCTTAACCGCACTTTCGACGGAACGGCGGTCCTTGGGACTCAGCGCCGGGTCGGCGGCCCACCGTTCGTACAGTGGCAGCAGGCCCACAAACTCCGGCAGGAACTTGCGGGTCATGCTGCGGATCGCGTCGCACAGCACCCAGGTAGCGGCCGGATTTTCCGGGGGGACGTAGCGGGCGAGGAAGTCGCGTACAGGCCCGATCTCGCCCCGGGCGCACATGCGGATGGCGAAACTGACAGCCCGCCTGACGTCGGTGTCCTCGTCGAACAACAGCCGCTCGGTCAGTTCCAGGCAGCGGGTGGTGTAAACGGGATGCTTCATCGGTAGCCGGCCGACGACGGTGACGCCGGCCCGTCGCACCCACTTGTTCTCGTCGGCCAGCCAGGGTTCCATCGCGCTCAACCATTGCCCCGGCTTCTTGCGCACGATGGGCTCCAGCGCCCGTATCGCCAGTTGGTCGCAGTCCTCCCAGGTCAGGCAGGTCTGGGCCAGGGTGTGAATGACAGGGATCACGACCTCCGGCGCGGCCAGTTCCATCGGCCCCAAGGCGTGCACGGCCACGATGCGCCCCTCCCGCCCGTGCTCGTCCCACAACCGGCAGGCCAGGGGCAGGAAGTCATCCACCCGCCTGCGGGCCGCCCGC
>QMOC01000053.1 GCA_003648085.1 Chloroflexota bacterium | reverse complement strand
TACTACCCGGCCTACCGCTTCACCGCCCCGCCCACCCCTGTGGCGACGCTGGAACGAGCGCGGGAAATCGGCCTGGAGGCCGGGCTGCGCTATGTCTACCTGGGCAACGTCCCCGGGCATCCGGGCGAGCACACCTTTTGCCCAAATTGTGGTACAATACTGATCAGGCGGGGGCTTCTGCGGCTCCTCCGCTGCGACGTCACGCCCGACGGTCGCTGCCCCCGCTGCGGGCAGGAGATACCCGGCGTGGGGTGGGATTGGGGATAGGAGCGATGACACGCTGGTCAGCCGAGATTCGCTACCTCGGCCACCAGGGCCCGTATCTCTTCGCGGGCCTCCTCGGGAGTGGTCTGATCGAGGGCAATGGAGCGGCTGCGCAACTCGTCCATCATCTCGTAGATGGAGAGCCCAGCGTCAGATGCCGCCCGCTCCAGGCTGATCTGCCGCGCCTGGTAGCGGGCGATCGCGTGGTTCAATCTCCAACGCCTGATACCCTCAATCAGATACTTGCGCACCAGTTCCGTTTTGCGAAGCGCCTCCTGTCGGGCAATGCGTTCCAACTCCGCCGCAAGACCGGCATCAATTCGCAGATTCAACTGAACAGTTCGACTCATCTCACTCCTTCCTCCGCAACTCAAGTTGGATGGCTATCTCCTCGGCCAGGACCTCCCGCTCCAGCCGCGTCGCCGCATCCATACCACTTACTGCCGCCAGGTGACTTAACAGCCGCTTGAACTTATCCAATGAGAAATGACGCCGCAACAACGCCAAGAACAACACGTCAACTGCCTGCATGGTACGCACACCACGTACTGCGGCCAGATGTCGGGCCCGGCGGTCGTGCAGCAACGCTGTCCACCGGCGGCACACAGCACAGGCAATAGTCTCACACTCGCCCGGACCCAGTCTCGGATCAGACCCGATTTCATCAGCCATCTGGAGTTCGGTCCCGGTCAGTTCCACAGGCACAATCCAACCTGCTCCAATGGCTGCCACAATCCGATCAGCATCTCGGTATCCGAGTTCCTGGCCCACCTCCACCGCCTCGCGGTACACCGCCGGAGGAATGGCCACCGAGCCGATGACTTGAGCCAGAAACTCCAGTTGGGCCATTTTGGCGAAGTAGATCAAGGGTGACGCATCGCTGATCACATCTACTACATTTGCCATCATTTGCTACATTGTATATTATTTGATATATTTGTCAAGCACCGATACACATTGGAGGCAGAAGGTGTCCAACTCAGAATCCCGGATCACATTGCCCCCGCCCCGCACCGGCGGGCCCGTATCACTGGAGACCGCCATCGCCCAACGCCGCTCCGTGCGGCGCTACGCTCCGAGGGACCTGAACCTGGAGCAAATTGGGCAACTCTTGTGGGCGGCGCAAGGCATCACCGGCGGCAGAGCCGCCCTGCGCGCCGCCCCTTCGGCCGGGGCGTGCCATCCGCTGGAGTTTTACGTCTGCCGCGCCGACGGGGTATGGCACTACGAGCCCCAGCAGCACCGACTGGTGCGCCACCTGGAGCAGGACGTGCGGGCCGAACTGGCGGAAGCCGCCTGGCGTCAGAGGTTCATCGCCGAGGCCCCTTGCGCGTTCGTCATCAGCGCCATCTTTGAGCGCACCACCCGGCGGTACGGGGAGCGGGGGCGGCTGCGCTACGTGCCGATGGACGTCGGTCACGCGGCCGAGAACCTGCTCCTGCAGGCCGTCGCAATGGGATTGGCAAGCGTCCCCGTTGGCGCGTTCGACGACACCGCTGTCAAGCGCGTGCTCGCACTCCCCCGCAACGAGGAGCCGCTGTACATCCTGCCCGTCGGTTATCCCAAGTTGTGATGAGATAGGGAATATGGAAGACCGATCTGATCGCAAGCCCTTCGCCATCGCCAATTGGAAGATGGCAATGACGATCTCGGAGAGCCTCGCCTTCGTGCGTAAGTTCCGCGCTGCTCTCGGCGATCTGGCCCACGCGGTGGACGTCGTCCTCTGTCCACCATACACGGCGCTCTATGCTGTAGCACAGACATTGGCAGGTGGCCCTATCAAGTTAGGAGCGCAGAACCTGTGTGCCGCGCCAGGTGAGGCCCATACAGGGGAAATCTCGGCCCCGCTGCTGGCCGACGTCGGCTGCGAGTGGGTGCTGTTGGGCCATTGGGAGATCCGTCGTCGCGCAGGCGAGACGGATGCGGACGTCAATCACAAAATACACGCGGCACTCCGGGTTGGGCTGCGCCCCATCCTGTTGGTGGGAGAGGCTGCTACGGAGCGAGGACGGGCCAGGGAGGTGCTGACGGCACGGCTGCCCCCTCTGTTCGCAGACTGTGAGTCGGGCCAGGTGGCCCAGATGGCCGTGGTC
The DNA here is from genome assembly GCA_003648085.1 of Chloroflexota bacterium. Classification (GTDB taxonomy): domain Bacteria; phylum Chloroflexota; class Anaerolineae; order B4-G1; family B4-G1; genus B30-G15. Next base: position 7,279 of record QMOC01000053.1, on the reverse strand, counting down.
TACGAGCCGGAGTGGACGATTGGGGTACAGGAGCCGGCCTCGCCGGAATGCGTTGCCGCCGGCTGCGGCTTCATCCGGCAGTGGATCCGCCAGGAGTACGGGGCTGAAACGGCGCGAGCAGTGCGGATCATCTACGGCGGCAGCGTAACGCCGGGATACGCTAAGGGATTGCTGGCCTTGCCGGAAGTGGATGGACTGGGAGCCGGTCGTAAAGGACGTGACCCCATCGCTTTTGCTGAGATTGTGCGGCTGATCGCGACGGCCAAGGGACGGGCGAGGCAAATTATTGCTTGACAACGCTTCCTGATTTCAATATACTATGTTCAGAGGTTACCTGATTCTGGGGATACGCTCCTATAGCGCCCCATTGGAGGGGTCCCCCCTGCCCATAAACAAAGGAGGTGCAACTATGGAGAAACCTTGGCTGGCTCACTACGAAGAGGGGGTACCGGCTGAGGTAGAGATACCAGATTACCCTGTCACCCAAAACCTTATCAACGCTGCCGAAAAGTACCCTAATAACACAGCACTAATTTTCGGCAACGTGGTCGAGCCCCTGGGTGACGCACTGATGGACGCCAAGATGAACTACCGGAGGCTACTTGACCTGAGTTACCGCTTTGCTGCTGCGCTACAACAATTAGGAGTTAAGAAGGGCGATCGAGTGGCCATCTATCTCCCCAATTGCCCTCAGTTCGTCATCGCCTACTACGCCACGCTGATGGCCGGCGGCATCGTCGTCCCGTGCAACCCTCAGTACGTGGCCCGTGAAATGAAGCACCAACTCAATGATTCGGGCGCCGAGACTATCATCACCCTCAGCCTGATGTACCCTCTTATCAAACAGATCCGGGCGGAGACCCCACTCAAGCAAGTCATTGTCACCAATATCAAGGAGTATTTCCCCGGCCTGCTCAAGTTCCTTTTCACCCTGGCCGTTGAGAAAAAGGAAGGGCATTACCAGGACATCTCCGGTGACGCGAACACCTACTGGTTCCAGGATGTCCTCGCCGGTGCACCGGCCAGGCCCAGCCCGGTGGAGATTGATGTAGAGGATACCGCCGTACTGATGTACACCGGTGGCACCACCGGCCTCTCAAAAGGCGCTCAACTCACCCATCGCAATGTTCAAGCCAATGCCGTGCAAACACGGGCCTGGCTCCCCCATCTAGTCGAGGGTAAGGAGATAATTCTGACCTCTCTACCTCTGTTCCACAGTTATGGAATGACTACGTGCATGAACCTGGGGATTTTGACAGGCTCAGCCCTCCTGCTGATCGTCGACCCCCGTGTGCTGACCCATATCCTCAAGTCCATCAACAAACACCATCCCACCCTTTATCCCGGCGTGCCGGCCCTTTACGTCTCTCTCATCAACCACCCCGACATCAGCAAATATGACATCAGTTCTATCAAAGCCTGTATCAGCGGGGCCGCCCCCCTGCCGGTCGAGGTGCAGCAGAAGTTCCAGGAACTCACCGGTGGACGGCTGGTGGAGGGATATGGCCTCAGTGAGGCGAGCCCGGTCACTCACGCTAACCCCATCTATGGCGAGAATCGCGTTGGCACTATTGGCTTGCCTTTCCCCAGCACCGAGGCCAAGATTGTGGATACTGAAACCGGAAGGCAGGAACTGCCGCCTGGCGAAATCGGTGAACTGGTGGTGCGCGGGCCACAGGTGATGAAAGGCTACTGGCAGATGCCCACCGAGACGGCCAACGCCCTACGTGACGGCTGGCTCTATACCGGCGACATCGCCCGTATGGACGAGGATGGCTACTTCCAGATTGTGGACCGCAAGAAGGATATGATCCTGGGCGCAGGTGGGTTCAACATCTACCCACGCGAGGTTGAGGAGGCACTATACCAGCATCCCAAGGTCAAGGAGTGTGCTGTGGTGGGGGTCCAGGTCAGCCTGGAGAAAGGTGAGCGGGTGAAAGCCTTCATCGTTCTTAAGGAAGGCGAAACAGCAACTGAGGAGGAGATCATCGAGTTTTGCCGCAGGAACCTGGCTCCCTACAAAGTGCCTAAGTTCGTCGAGTTCCGTGACGAACTGCCTAAGACAATGGTTGGCAAGATTCTGCGGCGTGTGTTAGCCGAGGAGGAAAAGAAGAAACTGGCCGAGCAACAGCAGTAACTTCCCGATTCTAGCCACACCCATCCGAAAAAATACGGAGCCTTTGGGCTCCGTATTTTATCACTATACAACCCTCAGCAGGTCCATTAGTCCTCTTCCGCCATCACCTTCAAGAAAGCGACGAACTGATGCACATCGGCAACGAGCGATTGATATGCCTCATCGAACTCGGCCAACAGCCCGCGCAGCGTTGACCAGCGTAGCGTGAAACCGTAAGCGTGGCGTACCCGGTGGCGAAAACGTCGGAACTCGTCGAGCAAAGAGGCCGTCTCATCACGAATTACAGGAGGCCGAAGTGTAGGAATTCGAAAGGTCATATTGCGCAGCAAAACGGCGTGCCAGTCGCCGCCATGTGGCAGCCCTTCGCCCAATTCCAGAGCAACCCGCTTGAATATATTCTCAGCCGCGTTGTAAAAATCGTGCAGCACCAAGGCTATACCCTGGGTACCAAAACCGTTCGGCTCCGTATCGCCGAAACGCGAGCGAGCCCCCTCAACCTGGGTCTTGATGCGCTCAAGATGGGCCAATTCGTTTTCGATTTCAGCGACAAGTCGTTCAATCTGTACCCGCGTCACAGAGTAACTCTCCATACTTCAGAATCAACTTTCGCATCTGTTCCCCGACCTCGTCCAGGTTCACCAATTCGATTTGGACATCGGAATAAGCGCTGGCAGCCGCCCAGGCCTTGAAGAAGCACTCCGGGGCAATGCCCTCTACCGCCAGGTCCACATCGGACCATCCGTGGAACCAGTCTCCGTAAGCCAGAGAGCCAAAGAGATAGACGTGGCTGGCTCCAAACCTGTGTACCAACATCTGCGCCGCTCGCTTGGCTTCAGCACGGGCTTTGGATGCCAACTCGCGTCGGCGGGCTGCTTCTCGCGCAGCCCGCTCTCGCCAATGTCTCTTATACTCGGCAATCTCTGCTTCTACCATCTCTCCTCTCAGCCCGGCGACTGAAGTCGCGGGCTACCTTTGCAAGGCCCGCCCTGCGGCGGGCCGGAGAGTCGCCGCGGGGCGACTTGGCGAGGGTAGCACGCGGCTTGAGCCGCCGTGATATGAGGTGAATGTGATCTTTTTAAACACGCTCTCAGGCCGGCGCTGGCGCAGGTGGCATATCCAGCCTGGGCTTGCGCCGCTTGGGAACCGGCTGCACGTCGGGCCGTTTAACGTCAGGTACAGGAGGCGGGCTCTCCGGAGCCTTGGGGTCTTTCCTGGGGGCACCCTCGAACAAAGCGACGAACTCATCGGCTTCTAACGTCTCCACCTCTATCAGCCGCTCCGCGATCCGGTCCAATTGCTCTCGATAGCGCGTTAAAACTTCCTTGGCCCGCTCGTATGCTTCGTGGACGATTTTGCGCACTTCCTGGTCAATCTCCTGTGCCACGGCCTCGCTATAATCCCGCTGCTCACCAATCTCTTTGCCCAGGAAAACCAGTTCCTCCTTTTGACCAAAGGTCATCGGCCCTAACCTCTCGCTCATCCCATAGCGTGTCACCATTGCCCGTGCCATTTCTGTCACCCGCTCCAAGTCATTGGCCGCACCCGTCGTCACATCCCCAAACACCAACTCCTCGGCTGCCCGCCCCCCCAGGGCAAAGGCCAGGTCATCCCTGAACTTGGCTTTGCTCACGATACGCCGATCCTCCTCCGGCAGTGCCATAGTGTACCCGGAGGCTATCCCACGCGCCACAATGGAGACCTTGTGCACCGGATCACACTTGGGCAGTACGTGGGCCACCACTGCGTGCCCGGCCTCGTGGTAAGCCGTGATGCGCTTCTCCTCGTCGGATATCAGGCGGCTCTTGCGCTCTGGCCCGGCAATGACGCGCTCAATCGCCTCCTCGAACTCGGCCATCTCAATGACCTTCTTGTTGCGACGGGCGGCCAGAATCGCCGCCTCGTTGACCAGATTTTCGATGTCGGCTCCCACAAAGCCCGGGGTGGACTTGGCCAACGTCGTCAGGTCTACGTCTTCGCCCAGCGGCTTGCCGCGCACGTGCACCTTCAAGATCGCCTCGCGCCCTCGGATATCCGGCCGGTCAAGCACGATGCGCCGATCAAAGCGACCGGGACGCAACAGGGCCGGGTCGAGAATATCAGGGCGATTCGTAGCCGCCATAATGATTACATTGGTATCGGTATCGAAGCCGTCCATCTCGACCAGGATCTGGTTCAGCGTCTGCTCCCGCTCGTCGTGAGAGCCGCCCAACCCGGCACCTCGGTGGCGACCGACGGCGTCTATCTCATCGAGGAAAACTATGCAGGGGCTGTGCCGCTTCGCCTGGTTGAAGAGATCGCGCACCCGGCTGGCCCCTACACCTACGAACATCTCTACAAATTCGGAGCCAGAGATGGAGAAGAAGGGCACGCCCGCTTCCCCGCTGACGGCCTTAGCCAGAAGTGTCTTACCCGTCCCCGGAGCCCCCACCAACAGCACGCCCTTGGGGATACGCGCTCCCAGTTGGACGAACTTCTCCGGCTCCTTGAGGAACTCAACCACCTCACGCAGTTCCTCTTTGGCCTCGTCCACTCCTGCCACATCGTCGAAGGTGACCGACGGCTGATCGCCGGTGTACATCCGGGCACGGCTCTTGCCAAAAGCAAGCGCCTGGTTGTTCGCGCCCTGGAACTGACGCAGCATCAGGTAACCACCCACCAACATAGCCACCACCAGCAGGATTGAACCGCCAGCGCTCAGCAAAGTCATCCAATCCGGTGGCTGCGCCACCTCGATCTCGATATTCGCTAACTCCTCCTCGGTGACCCCTAAATCCCGCAATTGCTCTGTTACTGTGGATTCAGATCCTTTATGTGACCCAACCTCGCCGCCGTCTTTAAGTTTGACAAGTAGATCGTCCCCCTCCACTCGGATACTGGTGACGTTCCCTGCACGTATGTGCGCCGCCACCTCCGACAACTTCATCTGCGACACGCTCGGCGTCCGCTGGGAATAGAAACTATACACCAGGAACACCGCGGCCGTGAGTATAATCAAGTAGATAAACGGACTGCCCCTTGATTTAGAATTCACACTCTCCCTCCGTTTGACCAGGGTGTGGCTAAAATCAGTGGGACGTCCGGCTTCAGCCGGAAAATCCCCGCCGAAGCGGGGCCTCCGGCCTTTTCTCCCCACGAATTTTAGCCAGACTCGTTTGACCAGGCACTTCCATCGAAAGGAATGCCTTGTGGATGTTTCTCAAAATCATTATACCAGAAATCACCGGATATGCCACTTCATGGTCGTATCTCAATCTCAGTAACCAGAATACTATCCAATTCTGCCGTTGTGAAGCCTGCATCTTTAACCGAAAGCCGGGCGCTTGGCTGCCCCTGAGGGTACATCCCAGTGCGTAGTTGGTACCGACCAGGGGGTTGATCAGCCGGGATCGCGATTTGATGCGGGTCTACGACCTCCACACCCGGCGCCCACGTCGTAGTGGGGATAATCGGCTCCACGTCCTGTTGCGCCACTAGGCGACCGTTGGGGCCGATGAGGTGCACGAACACGACGTAACGTGTATCAATAGCACGTAGCGCCCGCCAGCGCAGCGCAACCGCGACCATCCCGCCCGGTTGAAATGTCTCCTGTCGCAACTCGGCGCTCTCCAGCATCACCAGGTCAGCCAGGTTAACCGCGAGTGAGATAGGAATATCTACGCCCCCACTCACGGTCAGCGTCACGGTATCACCGGTATAGATCGTCGTGCCGCGCTCAGGCTCCTGCGCGATCACCATCCCCTCCGGTTCCGTGCTCCACACTTTATCAACGCTAACCTGTAAGCCGTCTGATTCAAGACCCTCCTGCACCAACTCTACCGGGTAGCCCACCACGCCGGGCATCGTCAGTTCTCGTCCCGGACCATTCACGACGATGGAGACGGCTGAACCGAGGGGAGCAAGTGCATCAGGAGCCGGGCTCTGTTCAAGTACGATTCCCCTGTCCGCATCCGGGTCATAACGCTCCTCCAGGAGTACAGAGAACCCCTCTTCTCTCAGCCGGCGTTGTGCCTCGTCCACCGGCATCCCCACTACGTGTGGGACCGGAACCGACTGCGCCGCCGATGTCAGGGTGACCAGAGGTGGAGACGTGACCGTGGGTAGCGGGTACAGCGGGCTGGAATACACCTGGTAGACCCCCCACCACAGCGGGATGAGCCCTACGACGGCGACGAACGCGATCACTGCCAGCACCCACGTCAATCTATCAGATGCCGCTCGGGATGCGGGAGAGGGCTCGGCTTCTGCGGTGTAATCTACAGGAGGCAACGTGGGCGGCAGGCGGCCTGGAGCCACGGGCTGCCACCCGGTCATCTGCTCTCCACGCTCGCGGTATTCTTCAAGGACGTGAGCCAACTGGCTAGCGGTACGATAGCGCGCCGCTGGCTCCTTGGCCAGCACTTTGCGAATGATCCACTCCAGTTGAGGTGGCACTTGAGGATTGCGGGCCGCCAGGGGTGGTGGTTCCTCGCGCATATGCATCAACGCCAGCGCAGCGGGCTTCTCCGCCTGAAAGGGTGGCGCCCCGGCGAGCATCTCGTACATCATAATGCCGATGCTGTAGACGTCAGACGCCGGCGACGGCGGCTCGCCCAACGCCTGCTCAGGTGAGAAGTAAAGTGGACTGCCCCACACCGTCTCCGACTCGGTGAGACCCGATTCGGAAAGCGCCCGCGCAATGCCGAAGTCGGTCACCTTGGCCCGGCCATCCCGGGTCACCAACACATTCTGGGGCTTGATGTCGCAGTGGATGATGCTCGCTTTGTGTGCATGCCCCACACCAGCACAAACCTGGATCGCAATATCCAGGGTCTCATCAACACTCAGGTGGCCCTTTTGACGGATCAATGTCTTCAGATCCTGTCCATCCACATATTCCATCACGATGTAGTGTCGGTCGCCATCCTGCCCCACATCGTATACTGTGACGATGTTAGGATGGTCAAGGTTGGCCGCGGCTCTAGCCTCCCGCTGAAAACGGGTCAGAAACGCCGGGTCGCTGGCGAATGCCTCCCGTAGCACCTTCACCGCCACCCGGCGCTGAAGCAACGTGTCCACTCCTTTGTATACCACCGCCATTCCGCCGGAACCGACTAATTCCACCAGGCGATACCGATTGTTGAGCAACACAGTTTCCATTGGCCG
>QMOC01000052.1 GCA_003648085.1 Chloroflexota bacterium | reverse complement strand
GGTGGAGCGGGTGGGATACGGGGCCGGGAGCCGTGACCTCCCGCTCCCCAACCTGCTGCGCGTCTCCATCGGTGCGACGACGGATGGGGTGGGGGGGTACGAGGAGGATGTGGTCACGGTCGTTGAGACCAACATAGACGATATGAACCCCCAGTGGTACGAGCACGTAATGGCGCGGCTGTTCGATGCAGGGGCGTTGGACGTCTTTCTGACACCGATCCAGATGAAGCGGGGGCGGCCGGGGGTGCAGTTGAGCGTGATTCTGGCGGATGAGCGCGTACCGGACGTGCTGGAGGTGTTGTTCTCGGAGACGACAACCATCGGGGTGCGGACGTGCTCGATGCGGCGATGGAAGCTTGGACGGGAGCGCGTCGTCGTGGAGACGCGCTACGGGCCGATCGGAGTGAAGGTGGCCCGGCGAGGTGAGGCAGTGGTGAACGTCGCGCCGGAATATCGGGAGTGCCGGCGTATCGCCGGGGAGCGGGGCGTGCCTCTCAAGGAGGTGTACCAGGAGGCGCTGGAGGCTGCCCGTGCCCAGGTGGGGCAGAGGGATGGGGATGAGCCGAGAGAATGAACCTGTGGCTCTTCGGCAGGGAGGGCGCAAGCCCAAGGAGCGGGACTTTCTCCGTACCCGGGAGGGGATGTTCTTCTGCGTGACCGGCTATCTCCACCCGCCGGACCGGTACACGGCCTATCTCAAGTACTCGCCCGATCCCCTGGGGAAGTGGCGCGACGGGGAAACCGCCTACCGGCGCGAGTTGCCTTACTACCACGTCCGCAACGTCCTGGAGACCCTTCGCTACCTGGAGCGTCGCTACCCCTGGTACGTCTATGACTGTCCGGTGCGAGGCATCCGCTTTTCCATGGTGCCCAGGGAGTACGTCGTTCGCTACTACGCCCCGCAGGAGCGGCTGGCGGGGATATTGGCCGAGCCCCGCGACCCGCTGGAGGAGGAGACGCGCAGCCTGGCGATGGAGGTGGCAGCGTGTGCCGGGATCGGCCCGGAGGACCTGGGGGTCACCGGCTCTATCCTGATTGGGCTCCACGATCCTGCCTTTTCGGACATTGATCTGCTGGTGTATGGGCTGGAGAACGCGCGGAAGGTGCGGGAGACGTTGAGCGAGGGCAGGAGCCCGCAGATCCGGCGACCGGATGCGGAGTTTATCGCTCGGTGGTGCCGGCGGATCACGGAGCGATTCCCCCTCACCCTGGAGGAGGCGCAGTATGTCGCCGGTCGGCGCTGGAACTATGGTTTCTACAGGGGACGCTACTTCTCCATCCATCCCACCCGGACGGACGCGGAGATCACCGAGCAGTATGGCGAGCACATCTACCGGGGCCGAGGGGCCGCGCGGATCCAGGCCGTCGTCGTCGAGGCGGGGGAATCGCTCTTCCTGCCCGCCGTGTACCGGGTGGGGGACGTGCGGGTCTTGGACGGGGCCCCGGAGGCGGTCGAGGTGCGGGAGGTTGTCGCCTGCGAAGGGCTCTACTGCGACGTAGCCGACGCGGGTCAGGAGATCGAAGCGCTAGGGAAACTGGAGAGCGTGGACGGTGAGCCGCGGCGGCTGGTCATCGGCACGACCTGGCTGAAGGGCGCGGAGTACATCAAACCATGCGTGACTTCCAGCTGGTGATTCGTGCAACCTCTTGATTATATGTCCCCTTCGTTGGACAGGGATCTTCCCCGCTCGTAGCAGTGACCTCAGAACTTTTCTGCACTCGGTGGGTTAAAACCGCAGGGCTTTCCCAAGTCGCATCCGACCCTCTCGCCAGCCACATTTGGCGATGTGGATGTGCTTGCCGTACCGTGCAACGCGACGCGCCGTGGGTCAAATTGCCAATTTGACCTACTTTGGGAAGGCCCCGAGCGGTTGACAAAGGGCACGAAATGTGATATAGTGTGAACCAATGTTATTGACATTTGTTCACCAATAATTAGGGGGAACCGGGAGATTGGAGTGACACTGTTGATCCGCCGAGCAAGCTACCTTCTCCGCGATGCCCACCGCTTTGAACGCGATGCGGACCTGTTCATCGAAGGAAACCGTATCGTATCCGTCGGATGTGACCTCCCCGTGCCGCCCGATACCGAGACGATAGATGCTCAGGGCTGCGCCGTCATTCCCGGTCTGGTCAACGCCCACACGCATCTCTACCAGAATTTCCTCAAAGGGACGGGCGCGGGTCTGCGGCTGATGGATTGGTGCGAAGCGGTCCTCTTCCCGATGGTGGACGTCATCCTTCGGGAGCAGGTGACCGGCAACGGACGGATCGGCTACCTCTGGTCAGCGTTGGGGGCGCTGGAGATGGTCCGCGCGGGCACGACCTGCTGCCAGAACCTGGACACGGCAGCGTATCTCTCGCTGGCGGGGGTCCTGAAAGCGTGGCGGGATGTGGGGCTGCGCGGAGTGGGAGCGATCACCCTGGCCAACCGCTGGCTTCCCCCCCACCTGCTCCTTGATGAGAGGGAAGTCCGGCGGTCTACAGAGCGACTCATCGAGCGGGAGCACGAGCCGGGCGGGCGGGTGCAGGTGGCGCTGGGGCCGTCTACACTCTTCTTGTGCGACGAGGGGCTGCTTGGGTGGGTGCGCGATACCGCCGAGGCACACGACCTGGGTATCCACATCCACGTGAGCGAGACGGCGGGGGAGGTGGATGACGCCCTGCGGAACTGGGGGATGCGCCCGGTGGAGCGGCTGGAGGCGCTGGGGCTGCTGGACGAGCGGGTCAGCGCCGTCCATTGCGTCCACGTGAACGAGGCCGAGATCGAGCGCCTGGCTCGCTACGGTGTGACCGTCGTCCACTGTCCCAAGTCCAACATGCGGCTGGCCGACGGGGCTATGCCCTGGCCGGCGCTGAAGGCAGCAGGGGTGGAGATGGCGTTGGGGAACGACGGCTGTGCCTCCAACGACCTGCTCGATATGTGGGAGGAGATGCGGGCGGCGGTGATGCTGGCTTCTGTCGTGACCGGCGGTCCGACGGCGATCACGCCGGCCGATGTCTTCCGTGCCGCCACCGAGGGCGGGGCACGGGCCTGCCGGGTGGATGCGGGCACGCTCGACCCCGGTCGGCTGGCCGACATCGTTATTGTGGATCTGAGCAGGCCTCACCTGCGCCCCATCCACGATATTCTGCAGACGCTGGTCTTCTGCGCCCGTGCTGACGATGTGCGCGATGTGATCGTGGACGGGCAGGTGGTGATGCGCCAGCGGCGGATCCTCACCGTGGACGAGGCGGCGCTGGTGGAGGAGGCGGACGCAGTGGGGCGAGCGTTGTTTAATCGTGCGAGACGGGGGCAGTGATCACTTGCTGCCCGTGGCGAGCAGTTCGCGTTCGATTTCCTCGATCAGGAAAGGAAGATTGGGGTGCTCAAAACTGAGGTCAGAGGCAGGGATACGGTGGTGCTTGATGTCGGGCGGGACGTGCTTATGATGCGGGTACGTAGCGGCTAGAGAGGGATCATCGGGATGAGGCCAGGGGTCGTACCAGTACAGGAGTTCTCCTTCGCGGCGGACCTCGTAGGAATAGTACACGATGCGCCGACGGGCAAAGTCCAGCCGCTCTAACACGCGCAGCACAATGCCATGATTGAACTCCACTAGACCTTCCAGCAGGCCAACCGTTGCTCCTCGAGGGCTCAATATCAGTTGGAAGCACTGAATGGAAGGGTAGGTGTCCGGCAGTTTGTAGATGAACTCACCATAGTGATGAAGAGAGGAGAGCATTCTAAGTTTCGGCAAGAAGGCGCGGCTTGAGGGCGGAGAGTGAGATGGCGGTAGAGGCGCGAAACGATCGGAAGATATTCTGGATCATTTCGTCGTACACCTGCTCGCGGTGCATTTTGATCTCGTAGCAGGCTGCCCAGTCGCCATACTCCCGACTTTCATCGGGATCCTCGTCACGCAGTTTGCCGCTGGTATAAAGTTCGTAGAAGTATTGGGAGCGCAGGCCGTACTTGTCCTCGTACTTTTGCAGCTCCCGGTCCATAGCGTGGATGTCGGCGATAATCTCTTGCAGCGTCATCTCACTCACCTCCATCGAATACATTATATCACGTCTGTGAAAGGGTAGCAACTGTGGATTTGCTGGAGCGCCTACAGGCTATCTGCGGGCCAGAGCATGTGAGTGATGTGCTGGCCGACCGACTCTGCTACCGTCGCGATTGCGGCCCGACCACCGGCGGTGTGCCGGACGTCGTCGTGCGTCCGGAGAGCACCGCCGAGGTCGCGGAGATCGTGAGGCTGGCCAACGAGGTCAGAAAGCCGATCTTCCTCTGGGGGCGCGCCACGACCTTCGTGGGCTTTGGCGTCCAGGAGGGCTGCATCGTGATGGCACTGGACTTGATGAACCGTATCGTCAAGATTGATCTGGAGAACCAGGTCGTCACTGCCGAAGCGGGCGCCATCTGGCACGCGGTGGATAGTGAGCTGAACAAGCTGGGTTGGGAGATGACGGTGCCTGGCGGTGGGGGGATGTTCTCCTGCACCGTCGGCGGCACGGCGGCTTACAACGCCGTCCCTCACGGCATCACCGAGTACGGGATGACCGGTGGCCACGTGGTTGCGTTGGAGGTGGTGCTCCCCGATGGTACGGTGATCCGCACCGGCTCGGCGGCCAACACGGATGCCCCTTTCCCCATCGAGCGGGGAGCCAACGGCCCCGACCTGGCCGGGCTGTTCATCGGGTCCTGTGGCACGCTGGGGGTCATCACCCAGGTGACCATGCGCATCCGCCGCGTCCCGGAGTGTGAGCGGTTCCTGTTCTACGCCTTCGAGCGACTGGATGACGCAGTGGACGCAGCGACTGCGATCCAATCCCAGCGGGCCGCCACGTTCCTGGTCGGCCTCTTCGGCGGGCCGAAGCCGGACGGCGTGGAGGGGGAGGCCTTCTTGCACGTCATCATCCGGGATAGCGTCATGGAGGCGGAGCGACGCGCGCAGGCGGCACGGGTCTGCTGTGAGACGTTCCGAGGCCGTCCGCAGGATCCAGAGGGCACGCGCCGCTACTGGACGGAGCACATGTACTCCTGGCTGCGCAATACCCCCGCCAGCGCCTACTACGGCAGCCGCCCTTATTACTGCCCCGAGGTGGCAGGTTTCCTGCCCACCCAGGCGCTCAAAGAGGCCATCCCGATGCTGCACGACTACATCGCCAACAACGCCGATTTTGCCCGTGTGGGGATGCACGTCAAAGGGTTCGACGTCTATTTCTCGCCTAACTCCGCCTTCCTGTGGGTGGACACGCTTTACCCGGAGATGGATCCTGAAGCGCGGCAAGTGGGGCTGCAGGTGCGGGCCGACATTGCGGAGATGCTCTTCGGACGCTGGATGTCACCGGGGGGGATCGTGGCGGGCATTGCGCCGTACATCATGCAGCGGTTGGGCCCCACCTACGGGCTGCTGAAGCGGCTCAAGGCAGCACTGGACCCCAACGGCATCCTCAACCCCGGCGTGCTGGGGCTGGGAGGGGACGATGACTGAGCGATACGACCACGACCTGACCTTACGGGCCGTTGCCCAACCCATCTACGAGTGCCTCCGTTGCGCCTTCTGCTTCGACCTCTCCTGGCTGGGGCCGGCGAACCTGTGCCCGGCCTACGCCTGGGGGGCGTTCGAGTCCTATGGAGCGCGAGGGCGCATCGCCCTCGCCCGTGCGCTCCTGGAGGGAGAGCTGGAGTACGACGCCACGGTGGCGGAGCGGGTCTTCGCCTGCACGGAGTGCCGTGCCTGTTCCGAGCACTGTTTCAAGTACATCGACACGGTAGCGGTCTTCGCTCGCTTGCGGGAGGACCTGGTCGCCCGTGGGCTGATCCCGCCGGGGCTGGCCGCCGCCACCGACGACCTGGCCGAGACGCACAATCTCTACGGCGAGCCCCACGAGCGACGTCTGGCCTGGTTGAAGGATCGCTCGCGGGTGGATCGGGCCGCATCGGTGGCCTTCTTCGTCGGGTGCACGCCGGCTTACGTGCGGCGCTCACTGGCCCACGATACTTACGCTGTCCTGGAGGCCTCCGGGCTCGACTTCACGGTGCTCGGTGACGAGTGGTGCTGCGGGCATCCCTTCCTGGCGGCGGGGCAGCGGGAACGGGCTGCCGAGGTGATGCGCCACAACGTGGAGGGGCTGAGGGCGTTGGGGGTCGAACGGGTGATCTTCGGATGCCCCGGCTGCATGCGGACGTTCCGGGAGGACGTCCCGGCGGTGCTGGGGGAGCCACTCCCCTTCGAGGTCGCCCACGTGACGGAGGAGATCGCCCGCCAAGTGGAGGCCGGACGCCTGCGGTTCGACGTCTACCGGTCCGGCACCGTCGTCACCTATCACGATCCCTGCACGTTGGGGCGGGGCCTGGGCGTCTACGACGCGCCGCGCGCCATCATCGAAGCGATGCCAGGGATGCGGTTGCAGGAGATGCCGCGCCATGGGCGGGATTCCTACTGCTGTGGCGCGGGTTCCTTCGTGCGCTACGATTTCTCCGGCCTCACCGACCGGACCGGCGACGAGCGGCTGCGCGAGGCCGAGGCGACCGGCGCGCAGGTCTTGCTCACCGCCTGCCCCGCCTGCGTGACACAGTTCCAACAGGTACGCGGTCGGTTGGGGGCAAGTCTCCAGGTGATGGACCTGGTGTCGTTGGTCCGGCGGCTCGGCCGGTGGCGATGAGAGGTTTCAGGTTGCGGGTTGTGAAGGAGGACGGCAATTCATCGAAGGGTTGACAGAAGGCGGAAGGGGTAGATTTGGTTGGTAAGGAGGCTTGCGTGATGATGAAAGCCCTCGCCGCTGGCGTGCCTGGCCAAGCGGAGTGGATAGACATCGAGGAGCCGGCCCTTGGGCCGGGAGAGGTGCTGTTGCGCCCACTGGTCTGTGGTATCTGTACCACCGACGTGAAACTGGTGCGGGCGGGCTACGCAGGTGGTCCGCGCTACGCGCTGGGCCATGAACTGGTGGGAGAGGTGGTGGCGGTTGGAGAGGGGACGCGGTGGCGGGTCGGCGACCGGGTGGCCGCCGCGCCCTATCTGCCCTGCGGAGCCTGCTTCTACTGCCTCCACGGCCAGCCGACCCTCTGTCCCCATCTCTTTGAGAACAGCCTGGTGCCGGGGGGTCTGGCCGAGCGGGTGCGGATCCCCCGTCCGCTGGCCGAGCGGGGCCTCTTTCCTCTGCCGGAGGGGTTGCCGGTCCAGATCGCCGCGCTGGCCGAACCGGTGGGCTGCTGCGTGCAGGGGGTCGAAGACTGTGGGGTGGCGGCGGGCGACATGGTGTTGGTGGTGGGCGACGGGCCGATGGGGCTCCTCTGTGCCGCAGTGGCGCGCGCCTATGGGGCGGCTTCCACAGCCGTCGCCGGGCTCACCCCCCACCGGCTGGCCGTGGCGCGGGAGCACTACGCCGACGCGGTGATCCACGTTGGGGAGGAGGACCTGCGAGAGCGCGTCGCCCAACTGACGGAGGGCCGGGGAGCCGATGTCGTCCTCGTCGCCGTCTCCAGCGCGGAGGCGGTGGAGGCCGGGCTTGGCGCTCTGCGGCGTGGCGGCGTGCTGAACGTCTTCGCCGGCATGCCTCAGGGGACGACGATCTCTCTTGACCTGCGGCAGGTCCACTACGGGCAGGTCCGCATCACCGGCTCCTTTGGCGTCGGGCCGGTCCACGTCGCCCAGGCGTTGCGGCTGCTGGTGAGCGGTCGAGTGGACGTGGCGCCACTGGTGACGGCCACTTTCCCCTTCGAGGACGCACCGGAGGCGGTGGCCTACGCGATGGAGAGAACAGGACTGAAAGCCGTCGTTATCTTCGAGGAAGGGGAGGGATGAGGGCTATCAGGAGGAACGAGGAACGGCTGTTCCTCGGCCTCGATCTGGGTACATCGGCGGTCAAGGTTGGCCTGTTCGACGCGGAAGGACACCTGTTGCGCCGGGCACGCCGGACCTACCCGCTGTACACGCCCCGTCCCGGTTGGGCCGAGCAGGAGCCGGAGGAGTGGTGGTCGGCCGCCTGCGACGCGTTGCAGGAGGTGCTGGCGGGGGTGGACGCCGACCGCGTGGCCTCCGTGGGGCTGAGCGGGCATGCTCCCAGCCAGGTACTGGTCGCGCGGGACGGCCGGCCGCTGGGGCGGGCCATCATGTGGAGCGACCGCCGGGCTGCCACCGAGGCCACCTGGCTGGCGGAGCGCGTCACACCGGAGCAGGCTCGGGACTGGACGGACTGTGCTTTCATCACCGGCGTGACCCAACCGGCGGCGCGACTCCTGTGGCTGAAGACCCACCGGCCCGACGATTGGGCCCGCTGTGCCGCCGTTGTCCATCCGAAGGACTTCATCGCTCTCCGGCTGACCGGTCAGACGGCCACCGACGCCAACAGCGCATTGTGCCTGTTCAATCCTCAGACGAGCCGGTACGCCGCTGAACTTCTGGCCCTGCTGGGCGTGGAGCCGGAGAAGCTGCCGCCTGTGCTGGAGCCGACGGCCGTCCTGGGGTATGTGACATCGGAGGCTGCGGCCGCCACCGGGCTGCGACCGGGTGCCCCGGTCGTCATCGGCACGGTGGATGCCTGGTGCGACATCCTCGGATGCGGGGGGATTACCCCGGGCTGTGCCGTGGATGTGGCGGGCACTTCGGAAGTGGTGGCGTTGGTCACGGCGGAGGCCGTAGATGGGGAGGGAGTCTTCAGCGCACCACTGGTGGAGGGGCGCTACTGGATCGGTGGGCCGATGCAAGCAGGCGGCGCGGCACTTGCCTGGCTGGCACGGTGCTTTTACGGTCGAGAACAGCCGGATTTCGACCTGATGGAAGAGGAAGCGTCCGCCGTTGCGCCGGGGGCAAAGGGGCTGCTTTTCTTGCCTTACCTCCAGGGCGAGCGGGCGCCGGTGTGGGACCCGAAAGCGCGGGGGGCTCTCGTCGGATTGACCGACCGTCACGTCCGCGCTCATTGTGCTCGCGCCGTCTACGAGGGGATGGCCTTCGCCGTGCGCGACCTGCTGGAGCGTTGTCGGGCGGCGGCGGGCCTTGCCCCGGAAGTGCTGCGCGTCTGCGGCGGAGGGTCAACCTCGGCCTTCTGGAATCAGATCAAGGCCGATGTCACGGGCCTGCCGGTCCAGCGGGTGGCGGTTCTGGACGCTGCCTGCCTGGGCGCGGCGCTGCTGGCCGCCGTCGGCGCTGGGGCGTTCAGGGGGCTCGACGAAGCAGCCGGGGCGATGGTACGGGTAGCGGATACTTTCGATCCCGTCCTCGCCCACGTCTCCCGCTACGATGGACTGTTCGCCGCCTGGGGTCGCCTGTATCCGGCGCTGCGCCCGGTCTTCTCACAACTGGGGAGGTTGATGGGATGAGCATATGCGAAGAATTGCAGACGATGCTACGGGCCGCCCGTCTTTACTACGAGGACGGCCTCACCCAGCAACAGGTCGCCGATGAACTGGGTGTCTCCCGCCCGAAGGTCTCGCGGCTGCTGACCCGGGCCCGGGCGGAGGGCATCGTCCGCATCACCATCGTGGACCCCTTCGCCACATTTGGAGAGGTGGAGCAACACCTGGTGGAGACGTTCGGGCTGCGTGAGGCTGTAGTCATAGCCGGGGAGGGGCTGAGCGAAGAGGCGCTGCGCCGCCGCCTCGGCCTGGCGGCTGCAAGTTACTTGCGGCGCACCCTGCGGGATGGCCTGCGGGTGGGGG